>DAOTAI010000110.1:0-12545 GCA_035593865.1 Acidobacteriota bacterium | reverse complement strand
TACCCGACACGCTCTGGTACATGGGCGCGCAAAACCAGGGCGACATCACGTCTTCAGACGGCATGATTGTCTTCGGTTTTGGACGCGGAGAGAACACCACACCCCAGTTACGAGGAGCAGTACACGAGTTCGTTTTGGGGTTGCTCGACGCACGCGTCAATAATCAGTCTGACCATGAGCGGGTGCAACGAGAAATCGAATCGCATCTGCTCACTTCTTCATCATCCGGCGCCCCGCGTTGGGAAGCCGCTCCACGTCAACAGGAGCAGGGAGTTTTCTGGCGTTATCACTGGTACGAGCGTGGTATCGAAGCAGGCAATCCGGGTTTTGAAAAGCGCTTTCGAGTCAACTCTCCGGAAGTGAGCCTGCACCCGATTTTTGGAAAGCGTGTCGAGGCCCGCGAGAACGGGATGATGCTGATCCTGGCCGAGGAGGACCTCGCACTGATCAGGTCCGCCGAATTTTATGGCGAAGTATGGGGTGGGCATCCGGGTAGCGCTAACAAGCGCGTGACGGTCAACGGAAGGAGCACCTACTATCTGCCGCGCGTGGGAACCGAAGAGGGTCACTGTACTTATCACTATCCTTCCTTGACGCTGAACATCAGCGATCTGGTTAGCGGGTACAACGCCTTTCAGTTTGCGATCGACCAGGGAACGACTTTCTGGGGGCACATGATCGTAGACAATGCCGCGCTTCGCGTAGCGCTTGTGGATGATCACCCCGTTTTGACGGAGGCGGGCATCAAGGGTTTTCATGCCTGGGTTCGAGTTGATCCTCTGCTGACGCAGAGGGGTTCCACATTTCGCTTGTTTGTCCTCCCGAGCATGTTGGGAACATCTCAAGCGTGGATTTCCAGGGCTGGTATTACGGTTACGACGAAAACGGGGATCTGCGACGGACCGACTGGCATGGCTCTACCAAGAACCGACTGGCGACCGCCATACTGGGGAGCGATGAAACCGCGCCTTTTGCGCTTGACTGGGACACTTCGCTACTGCCCGAGCAAACGGGAGTGGCGGTGAGAGCGACCGTCCGGTTTAAGATACCCGACGGCCTTGTCTACCTCACTCCGGCCACAGTTGATCTTGAAATCGAAGAGCGTCCCGACTCCAAGGTGTTTATGCTGAGCCCTCATGACCTCCCTGATCATTTCTGGTCTCGCGCCGGTCAACTGAAGACCTGCAGCCTCGATCTCGACATCGATCCCGCCCGCATCGAGAAGGCCGAGCTTCACATTGTCACCTGGACCGGCGGTGCGGGGACGGTGAAGGAATACTTCAAGGTAAACGGAATTCATTACCCGGTGGCTGAAGGCGACCGCCATGAGCTGATATACAGCAGACTGCCGGTCAATCCGAAAAACCTGAAACGCGGTCGAAACCTGGTGGAACTGCTCTCGGACACGGAGCATCACGGCATCGAAATCATCTACCCCGGCCCTGCTTTGGCAATTCGGGTAAGGGATTAGTTGGAGGCTGGAGCACCGCGCTTTCCAGCGGAGCGCCCCCCGTCATCCGTGTAATCCGCGCTATCCGTTCTATCCGCGGGCATCCATCCCGCGGATAATACGGATCGCATATAGTCGAGGCGCCCATCGCCGGGCTGATTCGGTCCTTGACCCTGGCTCTTTTACGAAAGATAAAACAAAAGAGTGGATCTCCACGAGAGCCAGGGTTTTTCCTGCGGAATCAACTCTTAGCGTCGACCCCGAATTGGCTTCCGCGCGGTTCCAGCTGGCGGAGGTGCTTTGCAGAAAGCGCCCGGTAGCAGTCGGGCAAGTCGAACTCCTTCAGAATGCCGTGAACAAGAATACTGACTGGCCACGAGTACTTCTCGGATTCGGCTACGGCGGAATAAGACGTGGGCGCGTTCTTGAGGGTTACCTCGCTGACAGAGTCGGAAAGCAGCGCCGCGAATGTTGCGGGAACAGTGCCCCACCCCTTCGCCGCAAGGACAATCCGGTTGCCCGCAAAATCCTTCAGCCATTCGATAGTTGAAAGCAAGTCAAACGTCTTTTGCCCGACATACGGACGATCGAGCATCAGCGAGTGCGCGGCGTAGAAGAAGTCGTTGCCGTAGAGGTTGTAGTAGGTATTCTCGCCGCAGGTGTTCGGGCGTGATTCGCCTGTCCCTCTTAAGTCACAGGCAAAGAAACCGAAGTTGGGCTTTTCTTGCAGCAATTGCTTCACGAGCGGCTCGGTGCGAAGTTCCAGGTCCGCTGACTGGTCGGAAACATAGAGAATCGCACCCTCAGGTTCGGGGGGTGGGCGTGACTGATGCCGGGCTTCGGAGAGGCGATAAACGGCCACCTGGATTTCCGGCTCGGTTTCGAGCACATACGTCGTGAAAGACTTCTTTGGGTAACCGCGTTCCTCAATCGTGCGAAGGATTCGATATGGGGGCGGCGGCGGTGGTAGAGCGGGCAGTCGCAGCACGGCCCGAACCGCCTGCTTCAGATTCTCGCCTTCCGGTGTCCCCCGTTTTCGTGCCAGCTCCTTTGAGCGTTCGGCGGTGAAAGAAAAGACAGATCGGGAACCGAGCCTGGCAACCTGACCCTCGGGAGTGCAATTCAAATCTTCCGGTTTTTCCAGTGTCAGTTTTGGCTCCCTATCGGCCGAGGATATGCCGGTCACTCGATTGAACCATCGATACATCGCCTCGCGGTTTTCCACCGTAAATCCGTGCTCAGTCGGACCGATGAACAGGGAGATGTTGTCTCTAGCACCCAGCAAATCGTACAGGCGGGCTAGCCGCTCATAGGCTTCCTCGGTCCCCCGCACATCGAAATAGTCTTTCTCTTGGGCCAGTATGATCACGGGCTTTGGGGCCATGGCGGCAACAAAATCTTCGTGATCGAGCCCCAGGGCCAAGGCTTTCGGAGGGCACTGCTCCGTGTCGGCTGGCAGTTCATTCTCCAGGTTTCGACGAAAAGACGTGATGAAGCAGCTGGCGGCAGCCATGGTCCAGCGGTTGTCCAACCCGCAAAGCCACGTCGTCACAGTCCCGCCGCCCGAATTTCCGGTAATCCCGAGGTGACGGGAATCGACCTCCGGGCGAGTCAGGAGATAATCAAGAGCTCGAATTCCATCCCAGGCGCGCCAGGCGCCGAAGAATTCTCCAACCAGAGACTGCTGGCTGCCCGCCACGATGTGTTCCCTGACACCGATACCAACCGACGATTTCCCTTGGGCGTCCAAGTACTGCAGGCGTTCCCCCTGTCCTATCGGATCGAAGATCAGAACGACATAGCCGAGCCGGGCGAGACCCTGTGAAAAGGCTTGATAGGTTTCAGCAGCCTTACCCTCGGCCGTATGGCCACAGGCGCCGACCACGCCGGGCGCAGGAGACTTCAGCCCTTTCGGAATATAAAGGTTTGCGGTTACGAGAAATCCGGGGCGGCTCTCGAATATGACTTTCTCGATTCGGTAGGAGTCACGATCCAGGACGCCAGTGATTTTCGCGTTAAGAGGGGTTTTTTCGGGAAGGGGACCAAAAGCGGTCCTGATCTTCTCACGAACCTCGCGCACGTACGCTTCCGCCCCTGATTTTGTCGTAATGCCTTCAAGCCGTCGCCGGCGCTTTTCATCAACTTCACGAAGCTGAGCCATGAAATATCGTTGAACAGCCGTTGGAAAGCGATTCAGAATCGGCACAGCCGTCGCGCTCGGTGAATCAGCGAGCTTCGTGTTAATAGCATGGTCGATGTTCCCGGCACCGGACAAACCGGCTGCCGAGAGGACCATTCCTCCCGTTTGTAAAATCCGGCGGCGCGACACGCCCCGTGTATTGGTTAGCATAGCGGTATCCTTTCGAAAGAACCTATTTAATGAGCCAATTGCGAAATTCGGCCCACCCTACGAAGGTTACGCATTTTCGCAATTGGCTCTTATGAAACCCCCATCCCTGGGAGAAGTCCGCCTGGAATCCCGCCCGCGGTGTTTTTAAGTCACACGCGGTCGGAAAACATGGCAGTTGAGTTTCTGAAATCCTTTCCGCAGTTCCGCGAAAGTCGCTTCATCGGCACAGATTCCGACGATTGATCCGCCCGAGCCGGCGTAGGTGGCGGGAAGGCCGAGGCTGCGAGCGAGTTCAACCATCTGGACATTACGCGGGTCCAGTTTGCATATCGAAGCGCGGATGTCGAAATTGCGATTCATCAGTTCGCCGAAGCGGCGGTGGTTGCCGGCAAGAAGGCACTCTCTGCCTTCGACAACCAAGTCCGCCAATTCTCGCATGGCGTTGACGACGGCGGGCTCGCCGCGTTCCCAACGCGCGCGCAGGTCGCTGTGAAGAACACCGGAAATCTCGCTCAGGTCCGTCCGGCAGGCAATGTACAAGGGCGGCAACAGCTGTGGGTCCAGGTTTTCGTAGCGGCCGAAACCGTTCTTTTCCATGAACTCGCGATCAAAGTCCATGTAAACCAGCCCCTCGTAAACCTGGCAAACCCTGTCCTGCAACCCTGCATCGATACCAATTTCCTGTGTTTCGACGCTCAGGATTAAGCTTGGTAGGATCTCTTTGGGGATCGAGACCCCGTAGAACTCCATGAGGGCGCGAAAAACGGCGGTTATTATGGCGCTTGAGCCTGCCAAGCCCAGCTGCCGAGGAATATCGGTGTCGTAGCGCAATGAAAAGGTTCGACCCCCAAGGTTGAATCCGCGGCATTGGCAGTATTCGACAAAGCGCTTGATCGATGCCTTGATTAGCCTCAATCCGCCGTAGTACCCGTTCAGCTTCACGTCTTCGACGAGATCTTCCACCCGATCGAAATGGCAGCGATCCTGGCGACTGAGAACAATTTCAACTTCGGGCCATTCGTAAACGACCACCTCGGCACGATAGTTTTTGACTGAGACCGAAATGGTCTTCCCGTAATAACCATCTGAGGGGTTGCCAAGCAAACCCGCTCTTGCAAAAGCAATACCCTTAACTATCCTCATCGAGACGCTTCCTGACATGTTGTCGCAACTTGGGGCCAAGCTGCGGGTCACTCAGAGCGAAATCGATAAAAGCCTCGAAGTAGCTATGGAAATTTCCGATGTCGTAGCGGCGTTCTCCTGGGGGGAGACAGACGCCAATCACTTTCTGTCCGTTCTGAAGGAGCAAGCGAATGGCATCGGTTAACTGGATTTCCTGATTCTTACCCGGACGGGTGTTGCAAATGGCCTGATAGATGTCGGGCGAAAAGACGTATCGGGCGGCAATAGCGAGATTGCTGGGAGCTTCATCCCGGCGTGGTTTTTCGATTAAATCCCGTACCCTGAAGATCGGGCTGGCGTTTTCAGGGTCGACGATCCCATACTGCGACACGCTCTCCTCGGGCACGCGCTCGACTGCCAGGACACAGGCAGGCTTCTGTTCCTCGAAGGTGCGTATCATCGTGCTGACGATTCCCGAGGAGGCATTCAGCCCGAGAATGCTGTCACCCAGAGCGACCACAAACGGGCGATCGCCCGTGAAATGTTGTGCACACAGCACGGCGTCTCCCAGACCCTTTTGGCGCCGCTGGCGGGAATAGAAGAACTCGAGCCGCATTCTTTCATACTCCAGTTCGGGGAGCAGCTCTTCCTTCCCGCCCTCACGAAGACGGCGGGTCAGCTCGTAGTCGAAATCAAAATGATCCTCAATCGAGGTTTTGTTTCTGCCCGTCACAAAGAGAATCTGCTTGATTCCGTTCGCCTCCAGTTCTTCGACGACATACTGCACCACCGGCTTCTTGGCAACGGGCAGCATTTCTTTGGGTTGGGACTTGGTGGCGGGGAGCAGGCGAGTACCGAATCCCGCCACCGGAATGACGGCTGTCTGAATGGTTTGATCGTTCATAATGACTCAGCGCCGGTCGAAGAAAACCGTATCAGTCAGTCTGCGGACCTTCGGTTTCCGCCATTTCGAGCGCCTTTGTGGTCACGTAATATTTGGCAATCATGTTGGGCACTTCCCATTCGGGCAGTCTGCCGCGGGAAACGTATCCCAGAAATTTCTGAGCCACTTGGGCGAAATGGGCTTCATGGCCCACCCGATACTTGTCGGGAATCAGAACGTGCCAGTTCCTCCCCTCTTTTGCCACTTCCAGGCCCGGGTAGACATGCGCTAGCCCATCGATAGTTTTCTTCACGGCATCGCCGAAAGCCTGCTCATCTACTTCAGGTGCCGGCTCAATGTACAGCTCCGGCCGATAATTCTGTTCTTTCCCCTGCCGAATGACGATATTCGAGCGGGTTCCTTTCATGACCGAGTAATGGGTGTCACCCCCACCTTCAGGCGCTTCAAAATTCCAGATCACAGACACCTTGGCGTGAATGCCTCGCACCTTGAATATCATCTCGCCGTTGCAGTAATAGGGCAGGATCCCCTCACTGTTCAGCTGAGGCTTCAGGTAATCGGGGAAATCCGGCGCTCCGGTGACCTTCTGGAACTGTTCCCTGGTAACCATAGTCGGCCAACGCCGAGCTCGAACCATTTCGATATCATCCTTGTAGTCGATCTTCCGTGCCGGAAAAATCTCCCACATCACCAAGTCCACGAGATGGGTGGCGACATCGACTATCCCTTCACCCTGCTGTTTGACATCCAGGTACCAGGCCGGTCGGCGCAGGGGTTGCCCCGAAACATATTTGAACAGGTGATGAACGCTTTCCTTGGTTACAGATGGATCATCAGGAGAGCCGGCGCGGAAAGCTCCAAACACCGTCAGGTTGTGACTAAGCTCCTTTTGCAGGATGGTCGTGATCTCGTACCGCTCGGTCATGATGTCATAAAGAAGAACATCGTTCTTTTTGCTCGATTCGAACGCGGATCGGAGCAACTCCCAGCCCTTCTGGTCGATGCACATCGGCTTGTCTGCCAAGACGTGGAGTCCTGCATCCACCGCTGCTTTAATGTATTGCGTCTTCTTCTGGTTGTTCCCGGCCATTACCACAACATTTCCCGGCTTTTCGGAAAGCATCTTCTCGAGGAAATCAGGACCACGATAAATCTTATGTTCCCAGCGAGTCGGGTTTTCCGCCCGGGTGTTGTAGATCTCCACCCGTTTCAGATGTTCGTCCAGGTCCCAACCATCTGGCGCGTATACGTGGACCAGGGGAGAAACCTCCTTATACATGGTCTTCTGAACCAGGGCTGCGTGGAAATGACCAGGGTCGAGCACCATAAGCTTTATTTCGCCATCCGCGCCCGTCATTTTGCGTTTGCCCTGCATCGCAGCCAGTCCAAACGGCACTAGCAAAATAGCGGCAATGATTAGAATGTTGTTCTTCATAATCGTCCATTCAGGGGATTGCGCATCGCTCGAGGCATCCCGATTCGTTATTGTCCTACAACGAAAGGTGAAAAAGCCAGAAGCGCACAATTTAGCTTATACCATGTAGGGTAAGAATTGGACTTAGGCGAAAAAAGCCGACATACCGGAGGCGTGCCCAGAAGGCAGCGTGGAAGTAGCTCTCTTTTCACTCCAGCCGGTGCTCTTGTACACTTTACTTTTTTGTAGGAACAGGCTTGATTAGATCTTGATCCAAACATGGAAAAGAGTCCGCATCCCTTTCGTTTGCGCCTGTGCAAATCACGGCGCGTTGTAGTCAAAGTCGGCTCAGGCGTGTTGACCGGCGCAGATCATCGTTTGAATCGAACCAGGGTGGCTTCTCTGGTCCAGGGGTTGAGCAGCCTGGTGGAGAGAGGCATACAGGCGATTCTGGTCACCTCGGGAGCGGTCGCAACCGGGGCGCCGGTTATGGGACTGGCTGGCCGAGCCAAAACCATCCCCCAGAAGCAGGCCTGCGCTGCAATCGGCCAGGCTCTGCTCATGGCGCTGTATGAAGAACTTCTGGCAAGCCGCGGTCATCACTCTGCCCAGATTCTCCTGACGCAAGAGGACGTGAGGGACCGGGAGAGATATCTAAACGCGCGGAATACCTTCGAGACACTCCTGTCGGCCGGGGTTATCCCGATCGTCAATGAGAATGATTCCGTGGCGGTCGCCGAGATCAAGTTCGGCGACAACGACAACCTCTCAGCAGAAGTCAGTGCCTTGGTCGGAGCTGATCTGCTCCTGATCCTATCGGTCGCCGACGGACTCTACGAGATTTTCGAACCCGGTCAATCTCCAATCCCGGTCGTGGAAAAGATCACCAATCTCCATTTTGACTTTGCCAAAGACCACTTGACCCCGACCGGCGTCAGCACAGGCGGGATGAAGTCGAAGCTGATGGCGATCAGGAAAGCGAACCAGTATGGAATACCGGCGGTTCTGGCAGGCGGACTGAGAGACCATGTCATCGAGGACATCATCGCCGGGAAAGAAATCGGCACTCTCTTTCTTCCCTGTGAGGACAAGCTTTCGGCGCGGCATTACTGGATCCGGCATACACTGGCGCCGAAAGGAACTCTGTCCATCGATGCCGGCGCGCTCCGGGCCCTGACCGAACAAGGACGCAGCCTTTTGCCGATCGGAATCACGGCGGTCGAAGGAAATTTCCGGTCTGGCAACGCCGTCAGGATTGCAGGCCCGGACGGTGTCGAAATCGCCCGCGGACTGACCTATTACAGCTCCCAGGAGGTTGCTCTCATCAAGGGCTGCAAGACGGGTGAAATTGAATCGAAACTCGGATATCGATACTATGACGAGGTTGTCCATCGCGATAACCTGGTTCTCATCGATTAACTATGTCAAACACGACGCTCGAACAATACATCGTTGACCTCGCATCTCGCGCACGACTCGCGTCTCGCAGAACAGCCCGGCTTAGCACCGAGGTCAAGAATTCGGTTCTCCTCGATATAGCGGCAACTTTGAAGAGTCCTGCAACTCAGCAGAGCCTGATGGCGGCCAATCAGCTTGATCTGGAAGCCGGCCGGGCCAAGGGGCTGAGCGCTGCCATGCTGGACCGCCTGGCCCTGAACGAGTCTCGAATCCAGGGTATGATCGACAGCCTGCAAGAAGTGGCCCGGTTAGACGATCCTGTGGGCATTGTGACGCGAATGTGGACCCGCCCCAACGGCTTGCGAGTCGGCAAGAAAACCATTCCGCTGGGAGTAATCGGCATCGTTTACGAGGCTCGTCCCAACGTGACGGTCGATGCCTTTGCCCTGTGCTTCAAAGCCGGCAACGCCACCATACTCAAAGGCGGCTCAGAGGCGCTTAACTCGAATCGCTGCCTGGTCGGCGTGATTGCCGAAGCGCTTGGTCGCGCCGGTGTTGCGGATGCGTGCCAGATCGTTGATTCAACGGACAGGGACGCCGTCGCCTTCCTGCTCAAGCAGGAGGAGTATATCGATTTGATTATTCCGCGAGGCGGCGAAGGGTTGATCCGGTTTGTGGCCGAAAACAGCCGGATCCCGGTTATCAAGCACTACAAAGGGGTCTGTCACGTCTACGTCGCCGAGGATGCGGATGTCCAGATGGCGCTAAATATCGTTGAGAACGCCAAGCTCTCTCGTCCTGCCGTCTGCAACGCTCTGGAAACGCTGCTCGTGAACCGTGACATAGCGGAGCGTTTTCTGCCCTTGCTGGGCGAACGGCTGAAGGCTAAAGGAGTCGAACTTCGCGCCGATCCCGAGGCGCGCCGTTTCTTGACCGACGCCGTTCCTGCAACCGAGGATGATTACTACGCCGAGTTCCTTGATCTGATCCTTGCTGTCAAAGTCGTTTCTGATCTGGATGAAGCGATAGACCACGTCGAGAAGTACGGCTCTTCGCACACCGAGGCGATCGTGACAAACAGCTATCGCCTGGCCCAGGACTTTATCGACCGCGTCAATTCGTCTGTCGTGCTGGTCAACGCTTCAACGCGTTTCTCAGACGGGTACCAGCTGGGGCTTGGCGCGGAAATCGGAATCAGCACGACCAGGCTTCATGCATACGGGCCGATGGGTCTCGAAAGCCTGGTAACCGAGAAGTTTGTCGTCTACGGTGACGGCCAGGTCCGTGTCTAGGCGCCGAATCGGTGTTGAGGCAGAGGCGTTCTTGTCTGCTCGCAGTTAGTACCGATCAGCCGGGATTGACTCACTGAGACGGGGGCAAGGTCACTCAACGTGACCCAACTCAATGGCAAAATGAACGCCGACTCACCTCGACTGAAACTGGCCCGTTACGCCTGGCTCTCGATCGGAGCGGCTTTGGCCACCATCGGCCTGAAAACCTCGGCTTATCTCTTGACCGGCTCGGTCGGGCTTCTCTCGGATGCGATCGAGTCACTCGTGAACTTCAGCGCAGCTCTCCTCGCACTTTACGTCATTCGCGTCGGAGCGCGACCGCCCGATGAGCAACACGCCTACGGGCACGAGAAAGCGGAATACTTTTCTAGCGGCGCCGAAGGCGGGATGATCGTGATTGCCGCCGTAACTATTGTCTGGGTTTGTATCCGGAGGCTGATCGAACCTCAGGAGATTGACCAGGTGGATTTAGGGATCGGCGTCTCTTTCCTGGCCACCATGATCAACCTGGTAGTAGCAAGGGTTATCTTGGCTGCCGGCCGACGTTACCGATCAATTGCCCTGGAAGCAGATGCCCACCACCTGATGACCGACGTATGGACTTCCGGCGGAGTGATCGCAGGGGTCGGGTTAGTTGGTTTGACAGGCTGGAATGTCCTGGATCCGATCCTCGGTCTTGGAATAGCCTTCCATGTCGCTTGGGTCGGAGTAGGCCTTTTGCGCAGATCGATTCTTGGCCTGATGGATACCGCCCTGCCCTCGGAAGATATAGCCAAGATCCAGGCGATTCTGGATGCCAATTCGTCCGAGAAGGTGCAGTATCACGCCTTGCGGACGCGCCAATCAGGCGCCCGATCCTTTGTTTCGCTCCACATCCAGGTTCCTGGCAACTGGTCGGTTCAAAGAGGACACGACCTGGCGGAGAAGATGGAAGCAGAAATTCGCCAGGCGCTGCCTCTTGTTACAGTGTTCACTCATATTGAACCTCGCGAAGACCCGCGCTCCTTTGCCGATCTACACCTCGAGCGGCGGGAGAGAAAGGAGAGCCATTGATATAATTTTCAAGAGGTTGCGAATTTGTCACTAATGAAGACTGCGATTCTGCTGCTTTTACCTGGCTTGATGATGACTGGCCTGGCTGCTGCTCGTCAGGATCAAGCCGCCGGATCTGACACCGGGGTGGTAAAAGGAAAGGTAATTCTCAGCCAGAATGCCAGGCCGATTCGAGGCGCCGAGGTTTTCGTAATAGAGCTGAACAAGAGCGCATATACCGATGAAGACGGGCTTTATGAGATTTCCGGACTGAGTCCGGGAACTTACGACCTGGTTGCACACATCGGTCCCGTCAGTTCGCAACTCAAGACCGTTAGAATCCAAAGCGGCCAGCCTGCCACAGTCGATTTCGAATTGACCTTGACCGGAACCAAAGATGAAATAACGGTTACCGGAAAAGGGCGCGAAGAAAGCACGTTCCACTCGATCCAGTCGGTTTCGGCTATGGATTTCCTTGATCTCGTCGAGAAAGCGCACGTCTCTATAGGGGAAGTGCTCGATCGCGAGCCCGGTGTTGCCAAGCGGAGCTGGGGACCCGGATCCTCGCGCCCCGTAATCCGCGGCTTCGACGGGGATCGTGTCCTGATTCTTAATAACGGCCTGTCGACCGGTTCCTTATCATCACAATCGGGAGATCATGGCGAAACACTCGATGTCCTCACGCTCGATCGAGTTGAAGTGGTCCGCGGGCCGGCTGCGCTGCTTTACGGTAGCAATGCCATCGGCGGAGTTGTGAATGCGATCAAGCGCCACCACCAGGTTCACGAGCACCCGCACGAGGGACTGCGAGGCTACCTGACTGCCCTCGGGGGATCCGCTAACGGTCAGGCCGGGACCGCCGCAGGCGGCGAGTACGGGCTGGGTGAATGGCTGTTCTGGGGACAAGGAAGCGCTCAGCGCAGCGGCGATTATTCCAGCCCGCTTGGTAAGGTTCCCAATTCAAGAAGCCGCTCTTCATCCGTCGGGGGAGGGGTTGGGCGATACACCGAGAAGTTTTCCCTAAGCCTCGACTATGAGCACAACGACCGGCGCTATGGAATTCCGTTCGCCGCTGAATTCCACGGCCATGGTGGCGAAGAGGATGGCTTACACGAAGCACAAAAAGTGGATCTTGCCCTGCAGCAGCACACCATCCGGTTTGACGCCGCGGTTAAGGAAGTGAGCAGGCTCGCGGATCGTTTTCAGCTCTCGATTGCATACGGAGATTACGCCCATCAGGAGGTTGAAGTAAACGAGGGCGTTGAAGAGATTGGCACCTCCTTTGAAAACCGGTTGTTCACCTTCCGGGGAGTTTTTGACCAGAAGCCACGGGGTGCCTTGTCGGGCAGCTTCGGCGTTTCAGGTGCACTTCGTGACTACAGGGCCTCCGGGGAGGAAGCCGTCTCTCCTCCCGTAGATGAATCAAATCTGGCCCTTTTTGCCATGGAGGAGTTGGACTTCGATGCTCTCCGCCTGCAATTCGGTGGACGGGTGGAACGTCGCAGCTACGATCCCGTCGAACTGAAAGATCGCTCCTTTACGGTATTCTCGGGGGCTGCCGGCATTCATATCCCTCTCTGGAA
>DAOTAI010000639.1:0-2011 GCA_035593865.1 Acidobacteriota bacterium | reverse complement strand
TTTTTGGTTACCTATACTGCGAGATAGCAGCAGGGTTTTTCAGCGGAATCGAATTCTTAAGCGCTGACCCCGCTTGTCCTTGCTATCCTTGGAAAGGAACAGTATGGACAGGATTCTTCTATCAATTCCCTTTTTCATTTTGAGCTTTGGAGCAACTATGTACTCCGCAGCTGAGAACGAATGGATTGCTCTCTTTGACGGGGAAACGCTCGACGGCTGGGAGGTTGCAGCTAAACCGGCTGATCGCGACACTGTCTATTGGAAAGTGGTGGATGGCACAATCACTTGCGATTCGCGCGGGCATAAAGAACACGGCTATGTCTGGCTGATCAACCAGAAGAAGTTCAAGAATTTTGAGTTGAAGATCAAGGTCCGCGGATTTCGCAACTCTCCGGGTAACTCCGGAGTTCAGGTGCGCTCCCGCTACGACTATCGGGAGTTTTGGCTCGATGGGCCGCAAGTTGACATTCACCCACCGGCAGCGTGGCGAACCGGGTTGATCTATGATGAAACACGGGAGATCAAGCGCTGGATTTTTCCCTCCCTCAAGAACTGGGAGATCGACGATTCACATGCCCCCCGCGGGTGGAAATGGAAATTTGCGGATGAAGGGGACGGCTGGAACGACTTGTTGATCATCTGCAATGGGACCAACATCTCTACCTTTCTGAACGGCGTGTCAGCCGCGGAGTTGAAGGGTGACGGAACCTTGAACGATGCGAACCATCGACGGCATAACGTGGGGATGGAAGGCCACATCGCCCTTCAACTCCATTCGGGTGACGAACTTTTTGTCCAATTCAAAGACATCCTGATTAAAACCCTCAAGTAGTTCTCGGGGTCAGCGCTTAAGAATTCAGATTTTGAGGTCAAGTGCTCGCTGAGCGTGAGAGGTTTCGCGATTGACCAGTTGTACCTGCTCCACGGAAGACCGCAACCGCTCTTCTATCTCGGCCACTCGTTGTGCCAGATCCCCGTCACTCGAGAGACGCTGCGCTATTCGAGCACGAGCCATCGTGACTGCCGGCGGGGTTCGGTTCAAAAGCTCTGCGATCTCGGAGTTCTTCATCCAAGTAAAGCGATGAAGGATGTAGCCCAGTATCTGTCCCCTCTTGCAGGCGGAGTAATCGGCAAATTGATCGTCAACCAACGCCCGAATCAGATCCGCTGCGGCCCGTGGCTCCGTGTGCAAGAGGGCTCTTCTCCCTGAGACCTCGGAGCGATGCCGCCGAGCCTTTTCCATCTCCCGAATCCGCGCCACGAACGCTTCTCCTCCGTAAACCAGCCCGCCTTTCGCCAGCTGGAAAGGACTGACCAGCTTCTGTTTCATACCGGCTCTGACGTAATCTCGGTATTGTTCCGGGCCGCCGAACTCCGAAAGAATCAGTTCCGTGCTCACCCAGGGCGCGACCACCGGTCCTCCCACGTAGTTTCGGTAACTCGACCAGGGCCAGAGTTCCGGGGCACTGACCAGCCCACGTCCAGCGCAAGGATTCAGGTGGATATACCGGGAGCAATCGAGCAGGTAGGACCCGTTGTCGACAAGTATCGCCCGATAGCGTGCTTGCCAGACATGTCCGAACCGACCGTGGCGGCGGTTGTAATGGGAGCCATAAGAACCGAACAGGTTCTGCATCCAGCGGCCCAGCTGACCCTGCGGAGTCTCACAAAGAATGTGAGGATGATTGGGGATGAGGCAGAAACTGTAAACGATCAGAGCGCGATCCGAAACAAGATCGCCAAGCAGACTCAGGAACTTCAGGTAATCGGTCTCGTCGTCGAAAACCTGCATTTTTCCCACTCCGCGGCCCATGACATGATAAACAGCACCGGGAAACTCGATTCGCAACGGTCTTGACATGTTTCTTCTCCTCATAGCTATAACGCTCGTGGAGAGAAATCTACGAAGGAAAAAAAGCAAGGCATGAGGAAGGCAAGCCAGTTTTTTGAATTCTGAATTCTTGATTCCGCTGAAAAACCCTGCTGCTATCTCGCAGTATAGGTAACCAAA
>DAOTAI010000638.1:0-2012 GCA_035593865.1 Acidobacteriota bacterium | reverse complement strand
AGTTGTCTCGGCGTAGTTATCCGCGTACTCCGCGCAATCCGTGCTATCCGCTGGCTTGCTACCCCCACGGATAGCACGGATCACGCGGATAACGCGGATAGGGCTGATTCGCACCTTAAGGAGCGCGACCAGTCATGAAATTCCTACCGTTCCTTTTGAGGAATCTCTTTCGGAACCGCCGGCGAACCCTGCTGACCGCAACCAGCATCGCGGTTTCGCTCTTCCTCATCGCCACGCTCCTGACGGTTCTTTCGGAGCTCAATAATCCACCAACGACCCCGGACTCTGCTCTGCGCCTGGTCTCACGCCACAAAGTCTCCCTCGGCAACCTCCTCCCCATAGCCCATGCGGAGAAAATCCGGTCAGTGCCCGGTGTGACTGGCCTCTGCGGCTCACTATGGTTCGCCGGAGTATACAAAGATCCTTCGAATTTCTTCCCCCAGTTCGCTATTACGACTGATGACTTATTTGAGGTGTACGGGGACGACCTGAAAATGACGGAGGCTGAAAAAGAAGCTTTTCTGAAGGATCGAACTGGATGCATTGCCGGGCGGAAGCTGGCGGATCGTTTTGGCTGGAAACTCGGCGAGAAGATCTTCCTGGAAGGGTCGATATTCCCCGTCGAAGTCGAACTGACGCTCAGGGGAATTTATGAGGGACCAGACGAGACCGGCCTCTTTTTCAACTGGGAATACTTCAACGAAGCCATGAACAATTGGAATTATTGCGGGTTCTACATTATTAAAGTAGCGTCGGGCGATCTCGCGCCCCGCGTGGCTGAAAGTGTGGATGCGCTTTTTCAGAACACTACGGCGCCGACCAAGACGGAGAGCGAAAAGGCTTTTGTTCTCGGCTTCATTTCCATGCTCGGCAATGTTCAATTGCTTATTACCAGTATCTGCTCGGGCGTGATTTTCGCAATCGTCTTAGTTGCGGCCAACACTATGGCCATGTCGATTAGAGAAAGGACAAGAGAAATCGGAATTCTGAAGGCGCTTGGCTTTCGCCGTCACCAGGTCCTGTTTCTCCTGCTTTCTGAAGCAATTGTCATCACGCTGGGCGGTTCTCTGATCGGATCCTGGGGGGCGCGCCTGTTGTACTCGAGCATCGACCCTTCGCAGGTTACCGCCGGTTTCTTGCAACGGTTTTACGTGACACCCCAGACCTTGGCCCTGTGTGCCTTAATTGGCCTCGGCGTCGGACTGGTATCGGCCGGCATTCCGGCATGGCAGGCTGCGCGTCGTCCGGTAGTAGACGCCTTGAGGCGAATTGTCTAGGGAGCACCTATGAAAATACCGTTGAAATACAATTTGCGGAGCCTGCTGGTCCGCAGGGTAGGTGCCTTGATGACTGCGATTGGAATCGGGCTCACAGTCGCCATCTTCATCGTGATGAATGCCCTCGTGAACGGTTTGGACTCCACTTTCGTTCAAACCGGACATGACAATCATCTGGTGGTCCTTCGACAAGGTGCGCTTAACGAAACGGGCAGCTATTTTGACCGAAGCATCTTCGATACAATTCGCCTGCTGGACGGCGTAAAGCGGGATCCGTCCGGAGAACCACTGGCTTCAGGTGAAATCGTGGTGATCATTAACCATCCGAGGATCAGCGGCGAAAGCGCAAACGTCATGATCCGGGGTGTTTCTGAAATGGCTTTCCGGTTAAGACCGGAAGTCCAGATTGTTGAGGGGAGAAGGTTCCGCCACGGTCTTCGGGAACTGATCGTCAGCCGGTCCTTATCTAATCGCTTCCAGGACATGCAAGTCGGCAAGGTCATTCGTATCGCCCGCAGCGAATGGCGAGTCGTCGGTATCTTCGAAGCAGGTGGCACTGCTTACGATTCTGAAATATGGGCGGATTATGACGACGTGGCCCAGGAGTGGGACCGGCCGGTTTACTCATCAATCCTTCTCAGTGCTGCCGATCCGCAGGCAGCCGAGCGTCTCAAGAAAAGAATCAAGGATGACCAGCGGATCAACCTGCAGGCGTTCGACCAGAAAGCTTATTTC
>DAOTAI010000109.1:0-12581 GCA_035593865.1 Acidobacteriota bacterium | reverse complement strand
CGTCATCCAGATGACCGGATTCAGACCGAACAACGTCGCTAAGGCGCAACTGGACGAGATCGCGCTGAAGATGCAACAAGATCCACGGCTCCGCGCGACGATCACCGGTTACAACGACGATCGACCGAGCGAACGACAGTCTGAGAGAAACGGGATGCGTCGGGCCCAGGCCGCTCGCGACTACCTGGTCCGGCAGCACAAAATTCCTACCGACCGCATTGAAGTGCGTAGCGGTGGTGAGACCAACCCGATTGCCGACAATGCGACGGCAGCTGGTCGGACGCAGAATCGGCGAGTCGAGGTTGAATTGTTCGTTCCCTAGTAGTTGATTCTCGGGCGTGGCTCTTCATGAGCCCCGCCCGAATGTGCTTTCGAATACAAAGCTGTCATGGTGTAATAGAGGGCGGTGGACTGGGAACCACCGCCCTTTTTTTTTGGTTTTTTGTGCTGACTCGTGCTTTTGATTGCTATGCGCCGATTTTTCATCATCCGTACGCTGTTTATCGGATTCCTCGCGATATCAGGGTCGAACTGGCTTACAGCAGAACCCGGTATAGTCACTCTTGGTCCTTTCGGCGGAGATGTCCGCTCCCTGGCTGTCCATCCTGGAAAGCCCGACCGCTTTTTCCTCGGCACGGCTGACGGTCAAATTTATGTTTCCGAGAATCGCGGTGAACAATGGCGAAGGCTGCATCCCGGACTCGGCCGCCGGGATCTTGTAGTCGACAATCTTGTCTTCCACCCCGACAATCCTGATGTTCTCTATGCCGCGACCTGGGAGCTCAAGAGCAGCCAGGGCTGGCTTTTCCGCACAACCGACGGCGGAAAGAAATGGGAGAGTATTTCGCTCGGTTCTTACCACAGCGCTATCCGCGCTATGGCTATTGCGCCTTCCGATCCACACATAATAGCCCTTGGCATTGCGGAAGGTGTCATTATCAGCAAGGACAACGGACAAACATGGGAACGGATCTCGCGCGGGTACCGCAGCCTTTACAACGTTGAATCCATGGCGTTCGATCCGCAGGATTCACAGACGTTGTACGTCGGGACATGGCACCTGGGTTTCAAGACCACCAACCTCGGTAACAAGTGGGAAGAGATCCATGAAGGGATGACCTTCGACAGCGACATGTTTTCGTTGCTCGTGAATCCGAAAAACCCGCAAAATTTGTTCGCAAGCGCTTGCACTGGGATTTATCGGTCTGACAATGCTGGAGCAAGTTGGAGAAAACTGAGAAACGGGCTTCCAAAAGATGCGCATCGAGTGAGGACGCTCTCTCTCGATTACGTCAACCCGTCGATAATCTACGCCGGCACTACCGTCGGACTCTTCGCAAGCCGCGATGGAGGGGCCCGTTGGAGTCGGCTGATTCCCGGCGTAGTCGTTAACGCCATCGTGGTCCACCCAACTGACGACAGAATTGTCCTGGTAGGAACCGATGACGCGGGGGTGCTCAGAACGACGGACGGGGGACAATCCTTCGAGCCGGTCAATAACGGCTTCAGCCATCGCCAAGTCACTGATCTCGCCGTAAGTCCCAATGGAGAAGCCCTTTACGCCGCAATCGCGCTGGATCGTCATTACGGCGGGTTCTTCCGTTCTGTCGACAACGGGCACAGTTGGGAAAGCTACAACGAGGGGCTGGATCAGCTGGTCGACTCGGTCACCTGCATCCTGACACTGGATGCAGACACGGTAGTGATCGGAACCAGGCAGGGAGTGCTGGTGGGAAATCCCGGCGAAAAGCCGTGGAACCTGATCGCCTCGACAAAGAAGCTTCGGGTCCTCGATCTTGCGGCGGGACCTGAACCTGATATTGTCTACATTGCCGCGGAAACCGGTATTCTCGAACTCAGCCTCAAAACCCAGAAGCTGCGTCAACTCCAGATTCCTGTCTATCGGGGAAAGATCAACACCGTGTTGTTTGACCGCGAGTCCGGTAACCTGTTCGCAGGCGGCGACACCGGCGTCTTCAGATCCGGAGATGGGGGCGAGACATGGGCTATGAAGGTTCGCGGATTGCCTTACTCGCCAATTCATTCCCTGGAAAAGAGTAGCCTTGGGATCCTTTGTGGAACCAAGCAAGGCGTTTTCGTAACCAACAATTCCGGGGAATTGTGGGCGGGCGGCAAGGGGATCTTCCCGCTCGATATCGTCACTATCACCGCTAACCCGTCGAATCGCTCGGAGGTATTCGCTGCCGACGTCCTGGTTGGTTACCTCTTCATGAGCCGTGACGGAGGAATGAGCTGGGAAGTGCTCAATCCATTGGATACTCGTTCCCGTATCTCCAGCCTGGCTTTTGGCCCCGATGGGAAACTGTTCGCCGGCACTTTGTCCGAAGGAATCTACTTGATAGAGGAACTGCCGCCTTCGCAGCTTGCAGAAGGAGCGGAAACCGACGATTGACGATTCAATGCAATGAACATCCCCCTCTCTTACGGATATCTCCTGTTGGTTACGCTGGGAACGGGCCTCATCGTTCTTCTTTTGGTCGTATTTCGTCGCAACTTGGCAAATCGCGTGGTCGAGTGTCCGTTTCCCGCTGATACTCATCAGGTGCGAGAACACGAGTTCTATACCGAATTCCTAATGCCTTTGCTCGTGTTGGAACGCGATTACCCCTCGTTTATTGCAATCCTGAGCCAGGTTATATCTCGATTCCCGATCTCGCGGTTTACGGTCAATGACGATTTCCGTTCCGCGCTGGCTTATCTCCGGGAAGCAAGTTTTAACGGAGGCGATCCCAGGGAAATCTCAAACGTAATGTGCGTCATCGTAAACACGTTTGTAAACGACCCGGACGTAGAGTACGACCTTCGCTTGACGCTGCCTGACCTGCTGAACAAATTCCTGGACGAGATCTCCACGACAGGCGATAGGAGTAGGAGTGCCACACTTGTAAACTGAAACGGTTGCCTGAAGTCCCGAACCGCCAGCGGAACTATTTCATTGCGCCCGGCCAGTTTCCAGGGAAAAGAATCGTGTCGGGCAGTGTCGGGACCGCTGCCCGAATTTCTTCTAACAGATCGGCCGGCAGACAGCCGGCCGCTGCGATTCGCACATTCTCTTTCATCTGATCCAGCATTTCAACACCGACCAGTACGCCGGTCACCCCCGGAAGCGAAAGCCCGTAGCGCAATGCCATCTCGGTCATGGTCAACCCGGCGTCCGCAGCAATTTGCTCGAGTGCCCGACGCACCGGAATGACCTCCCTAAGGGCGGGAATGATTTCCGCCTCCGGCATGAGAAGCAGGCCTTGCAGGTAAACGCTGCGCACAAAGACAGCTAGACCCTTTTCGGCCGCGCGGGCCAAATCGCCAGCTCTCAAGATCCGCTGATCGAGCATGCTTGCGGCAACCTGGATTGCTTCGACTCCCGGAGTGGCAAGAACCTGCGGCATCTGATCCGGGGCGAGGACGGAAACGCCCGCGTGCCGAATCAACCCTTCCTCCTTCAGCTTCAGGAGGGCCTCCATGTACTTAATGTCGACGGTGTCATGGAACAAAACGACCGGCAGTTGCTCAAGCCTCAAATTCCGGAGCGAAGATTCGACAGAGTCGCGTATCCAGGCTTCTACGGCGCCAGACATCCGTTCGCCCGGCATCTTTTTCAAATGCCTAACCTTCGTAATGACCGTCGCTTTCTCCTTCAACCCGGTTGTTTCGAGCACGCGCCCCAGTACTTGTTCGCTTTCGCCATACATTGCGGCCGTGTCCAGCGTAGTCGCGCCATGTTCGATAGCGTAGCGGACGATATCGCACACTTCGTCGAACCCCGGCTGCCCGGCCCGATTGGCGATTCCATACCGAAGACCGAACTGAACCGTGCCCACCATTAATCGCGAGATGTGACATGTAAGCATAAGGGTTGAACCTGAGGACGTCCCGAGAAAGGCATGGGCCGATTCAAGCCGGGACTATTCGGGTTTTTGACAACCTATCGTGCAGTGCCCGACAATCCAGATCAAACAAGGCCATGGCCAGGCCGAAAATGGAGACGACAACCGGCAGAAAAAGCAGAACCCGCACCACCACAGAGGAAAACGAAGGTTCTTCCTCTTCTTCTCCTACCAGTCGAAGGCCAGTAACCGTCATCCCGGGCGTTCGACCATTGGCCCAGAAAAAGTAGAGGGAATTCAGCAAGTGGAACCCTACGGCGAGCGCTAACCAGGACCGCGTAGCCGCGCTCGAAAAAAAGTCGAGGTCCAATAACCAGGCAGCGGCAAGAACAAACAGAACTGCCGTGACGATTGGAAGAAGCAGGTCAAGCATCCCGGCCAGGATCCTGCTGAAGATGATTTCCCTTGATATCGGGCTCGGCTCCTCTTCGACACTCGCCTCGGGCTTGGCAACCTCGGTGGCAAATGGTTCGAGACTCAACACTTTTTGAGTGTATCCGGTGCTCTTCGTAGGAAAGTGTCGGGACGCGGGCGTGGGCACCGTGTCGTCGTCATTGAGTCGCGGGCCCGAGGGTTGATCGTCCAGGTCAGGCACCGTCGTACTCTTACTCGTCTCACTGCTGGCCAAGCCTGGCTCTTTCTTCTCGGAGAGGAAGACATCATCAATTCGGCGTTGAGCCTCTTTAATAGCGGTAAACGCCTCGCGCTGCTGCTCAAACTTCCTTTCGAGCTGCGAGCGCCATCGGGCAGCTTCTCTTTCAGCCGCTGTTGCGCCAGGGCTGGGGGGAACTGCAGGTTTTACAGGTCCAGGCTCGGCGTCTCCCGTGCGAAAGCTTGCCCTCGTTTCGTATCCGCAGGGACAACGGCGCGTGACCATGACCTTTCCACAGCGAGGACAAATCACGGAAAGTCATGTTAGCATAGCTCGGCCAGAACGACCATACGGTTCAGGCCGCGTGCAAACCGTCTGCTACGTGGCTCTTAACGCGGGAGGTTCCAATGTCCGACAAGTCTCAACTGCTTTCCGCCTCCATGATTGCGCTTCGTGACTGCATGGGCGCAAAGCCGGGAGAAAAGGCCCTGATTGTGACCGACGAAGCACTCCGCCCCATCGCCCATTCACTCTGGGAGGCGGCCCGGCAGCTTAACCTCGACGTTTTGATGATCGAGATGGTGCCGCGAAAGACCAACGGCGAAGAACCACCCTCGACAGTCGCCGCCTTGATGAAGGAGTTCCACCTGGTTCTGTGCCCCACTTCTAAATCCCTGACCCACACAGAAGCCCGCAGAGCGGCTTCGGCAAGCGGCGCCCGAATTGCCACGCTTCCCGGAGTCAGCGAGGAGATCATGATTCGTTGCATGAATGCGGACTACCTGGCGATCGCGCGGCGCACGCATGCGTTATGTGAGCTTATGAAGCAGACACGAATCGTGCGGGTAACGGCGCCCGCCGGCACAGATATCGTTCTGCCGATCAGCGGGCGAACCCCTCACGCGAGTTCCGGCCTTTTCAGAGAGCGCGGTCAATGGGGAAACTTGCCTACCGGCGAAGCATATCTCGCGCCACTGGAAGAGCAGTCCAGCGGCGTCGTGGTGGTCGACGGTTCCATGGCCGGAATTGGAAAGGTACAGACGCCAATCAAAATCACTGTCGAGAACGGCTATGCAAGTGACATTTCGGGAGGCGAGGAAGCAGATCGATTGCTGGAGTTACTCGCTCCGCACGGTCGTCCGGCTCGCAATGTTGCAGAATTCGGAATCGGTACCAATGACAAGGCGATTTTGTCGGGGAACATCCTCGAGGACGAAAAGGTTCAGGGGACGATCCACATTGCTTTCGGCGACAACAAGTCTATGGGAGGTTCCGTCCAAGTTCCCAGCCACCTGGACGGGCTAATCAAACAGCCGACCGTATGGTTCGATGAGCAGAAGGTGATGGAGAACGGAAGATTGTTGATTACTGTTTAAGGGAGGTCAAGAAGATGCGTAGCTGGTTTTCAATTGCTCTCGTTACTATCATGAGCCTGACCGTTCTGGCGGTCGCCCAGGAACAAGCAAGCTTTGACGGTCTCTACTTGAACCTTGGTAACCTGGCACGCCTTTCACGTGCCCAATCCCGGTCAATCAGCGCTGAGAACTTCACGGGAGAGAAAGGGAAGGGGGGAATGGCGACTGAGGGAACCGGGAAAAACGCCGCGCGCGACCTCGGACAGGGGTGGAAAGTGTCGCCTTCGATTCATATCCAGCCCGGGCAGACCTTCACTCTTGCCGAGATTCAAGGACCGGGTGCAATTCAGCACATCTGGATGACCCCGACGGGCAATTGGCGTTTTTCGATCCTGAGGATTTACTGGGACGGCGAGACCGAGCCTTCTGTCGAAGCCCCGGTTGGTGACTTTTTTGCTTGTGGCTGGGGGAAATACTCACAGATCTCCTCATTGGCTGTCTGCGTCAATCCGGGAAGCGCCTTTAACTGCTACTGGCTTATGCCGTTCAAGAAGTCATGCAAGATCACCATGGAAAACATCGACACGGAACGCATGACGCTTTACTACCAGATTGACTACACTCTGACCGACGTACCAGACGACGTCGGTTATTTTCATGCCCGATTCAACAGGATTAATCCCCTTCCCTACAAAACCGATTACGTCATCCTGGATGGTGTGAAAGGATGGGGACACTACGTGGGCACCTACCTGGCCTGGGGCGTAAACAATAACGGCTGGTGGGGTGAAGGGGAGATCAAATTCTTCATCGACGGCGATGACAAGTTCCCCACGATCTGCGGCACGGGCACGGAAGACTATTTCTGCGGTTCCTACAACTTTGAGAACCGAGAAACCAGGCAGTACCAGGAATTCACTACGCCATACTCCGGGCTATCTCAAGTAATCCGCCCGGACGGAGTCTACAATTCTCAGCAGCGGTTTGGAATGTATCGCTGGCACATCGTCGATCCGATCCGCTTTGAGAAGGACTTACGCGTTACTATTCAGGCACTCGGATGGCGTTCCGATGGCCGCTACCTTCCCTTGCGCGACGACATTGCTTCTGTGGCCTATTGGTACCAGACCGAGCCACATGCGCCTTTCCCAAAACTGCCTCACAAGGACGATCTCGAGATTCGTTAACGGTTGAAAGATAGAAGGGGAGTCACCCAGCCGCCTTGGCCAGGCAACTCCCCTTCGCCCTGCCATCGCTTCTTCCCGAAGCGGGCCCCACGCGCTTTTGTCTATGTGAATCAGTCGCTGATAGTTGGGGCCTCGTGCGTGATCCCTTAATCTTTTACTGCACTGAGTCCCGGGCCTTTTAGCACGCTTGTATCGATGGTTCCGTCCTTGATGTTGAAGATTCCCGGAAACCGGGACTCCCAGGCCTTGTTCGCGGCCGGGACGTACTGTCTGGCATTGGCTTCAATTGCCGCCACACCCGGGACATGAGCCGCCACCCCGGCGGAATGGATCAGGGATGCGCCCGGACAGGTCAAGTCTTGGACACAGAGGAACATCTTGTACTTTTGAGCGGCGGCGGCCATCAGCATCGCCTGACTCTGCCCCTTGCAGGCCTTCAGGGCGGCGCCCGTATATCCCATCTCCTTTGCCAGCAGCAGGCTTTCCAAGTCGGTGAGTGATTCGTCGATCACGACCGGGCGCAGCTTGGAAGCCTCGTGCATCACATTGGCCCGATCGCTGCGGAGGTCACGCCGAGTGGGTTGCTCGATGTACTGGATGCGATCAAAGCCGCTCGGGGCCCGCTCCCGCACTTGCCCCAGGAAGTCCATCAGGTATTTGACGTTCCGGCATTTCTCATTGAAGTCCAGAGAGTAATGCCACTTCTCGACCCCGCGTTTCTTCTGAGTCTCGGTCACTACCTGGTCAACACGCACGACTCGATTCACGTCCCAGTCCAGATCGTCACCGTTAAGCTTGATCTTGATGTGAGTCAAACCATTGTAGTGGATCCACTCGGGCAAGGTTTCAGGCAACCCGTCGTTCAACCTCTTCGGGATGTCTTCCTCGAGGATCGGATCTACAGCGCCGACCAGGTGATAGAGCGGCATACGCGGCTTAGGCGTTGAAAGGACGTATTGGTTCAGATATTCGCCTTTGAATTCAGCGCCCAAGTATCGAGAAAGATCGCTCGGCATAAATTCCCGACTGTACGTCTGGTAAGAACTGATGCCGTACAGTTTTCCAAAAGCGTCGTGCACTGCCGCGTCGAAAGGACTGGCAGTCACCTGCGTACACAACTTGGGAATCGGCTGTTTCAGATTCAAACGTTTGGATACGGCCTCCGCCGCCCGCAGGTACTCGGGTTCGAGAGACCAGTTGATGTCAATCGGATGTGCGAATTCGCGGTAACCAGACGTAATCTTCGCGATTTCACCGGCCAGGACCTTCATGGCGTTCAGAGTGGTTTCATAGCCCATGTCCGCCGAAGGGAACGACCAGACATTACCCAGGGGCATCGAACCAAAGCCTCGCGCCGTTTTTCCGTCGGCCGTCTTTACAGTGCAATTCACGTTGAGAAGCGTAACCCGGTCGACGACTGTGCCTCCAAATTTGAGCGGCGTTCGGTACAGGTAATCCTCAAATGCGTAATCCAGCTTCTCAATCGCTATTCCAGAAGCCTTGATCTTTGGCAGGAGCAAATTTAGCGCCGGGGCAACGGCTATCACTTCCAACATGCGGCGACGACTTATGGATCTCATTTTTCCTCCTCAGATCCGCAGGGCCAGGTTTGCTTGACCGAATTCACCTTCACTCAGGTCTAGTCAGGAATAGGCTTCCTGGATGCACTTTCGGAAAAAGTCGAGATCCCGCTGGGCGGCAACGAGCGTGTTATCCTGCCTCGCGCTCTTGGTCTTCCCCGGTATCTCGTACTCGATATGAACCGAAACCGGCCCTTGAAAACCCGCCTGGGCGAGTATCCGGCAAAATGACGGCCAGTCGACCATGCCTTCACCAAGCGGGCAGTTTGTTACTTGCCAGCCCTTCCCTGCGACCTTCTCCCAGTAAAAATCCTTGATCGCAATCATCTTAAGACGAGGAGTCACAAGCCGGGCCGAGACCTTCCAGCCTATTCCTCCCCCCTCGACAACCGCGTGACGGATATCGTAGTAATAGCCAAGCGCCGGCGAGTCGAGCTTTTCGATGATACCCGCCACGTCCCAGACCGGCCCCCCGACGTAGCCCGCGTGGTTGTGATAACCGATTTTAACGCCGTGCCGCTTGGCAAGTGCCGCCAGTCCGGAAAGACGACGCTCCACGTCGGCCAACTCACTCCTGATGTCTTTCAGTTCATACCGGTAGTAGCCCGGCTTGATAAACGGAACCTGAAGCCTCCCCGCCGTGGCGAGAATCGGTTCCGCAGCATCCTCGTCGGCCGATAGCAGCGCGGTGGTCAGCATCGGAAGTTTCACGCCGGACTCCCGGATTTTCCGGATAGCCGGTTCCAGTTCATCCTTGGCACGTTCAGGCAGGACGTGGCCGTTTGGGCGAACGGTTAAATCTATCCCGTCGAACCCAGCGGACTTTACGACCGGCCCAAGATCTTTCCAGTGAAGATCCGGAAGGTGTTTTGAAAAGAAGCAAATTGGGCCGCGGAAATTCCCTGAAACCGGTGCTTGATGGCCATGAACTCTGCCGAGAGTTAAAGCGCTCCCGGCGCCGACGATAAACGTCCTTCGCGTCACCTCATTCATGAAGGGATTATCACTGATAGAAGCAGAGCTTACAACAACGATGTAGATGTGGCGCTTCTGGTTTACGAATCCACGTAATCCGTGTAATCCCTCTTATCCGCGGGTCCGGGACGCCCACAAATAAAACGGATGGCGCGGATTACACGGATGATCTGCGGGCGGCTGGGCTGAGTAAGGCCGCGTCGCTCCGCTGAGAAACGCGGATCTGCTTCCGCTATAATCGGACCATGACCGATCGTTCGCTCGATTGGCTGAGGCAGAAGGACTATTTCACCGCCGCCGACGCGCAAGAGGCACTGACCCATGGAAAATCCATTCTTGCGTACTGCAAGTCGCAGATTCGTTGACCGGGACGAAATAATCGAAGTTGCGCGCCGTGCGGCGATACGCATGGCAGAAACCAGACCGGAGGTCCAAAGGGTGCTTCTTTTCGGCTCGTTTGCCAGGACGGACTACTCGGCCCGGAGCGACATAGATTTGTTGATCGTTTTGCGCACTCTGCCGAATCCTTCGTCACAGACTCGACCCCTTCCTGGCTGAAGCGCCTCCCTATCCGTGCGACGTTCTCGTTTACACTGAGAGCGAACTGGAGGCAGTGCTGATCGCGGGGGACCCCTTCATCACTCAGATCATCAGGGACGCCATAGAATTGTACCCGGCCGAAACACCCTTAAGGTTCGAGATCTCAATTAAAGTCTGCGCGCATCTGAAACAGTGATCAAAGGAATTCCGTCCGTTATTCCGGCTTAAGGATCACTTTCATCAGCCCCTGTTCCTTCGAACGTAACCGTTCGAACCAGGAAGCGCCTTCCTCTAAAGGAGCGATCGCACTGATCAGGAAATCGACATTCACTCGTCCTTGAGCAATCATATCGAGGCAGGCCGGGTACTCTCCCCTGGAAGCACAGCAGCCAAGGACGGTCAACTCTCGCGTCACTGCAGCCTGCAGCGGAAATTCAACGGCAGGAGCAAGATTTCCGACCAGTACGACTCTTCCACCCTTTCGTGCACAAGCGATCGCCATCTGGACAGCAGGCGAAATGCCCACCACTTCGAAAGCCATATCAGCACCCCGGTTCCCGGTCAGCCGGCGCACCTCGGCGACCACGTCCTGGCGGGAAGGATTCAAAGCCCCTTGGGCACCCAATTGGCGCGCCAATTCCAGCTTCCGGTCCTCGAGGTCAACAGCGATAATCTGGCCACAGCCAGATAATTTCAGGGCCTGGATAATCAACAAACCGATCATCCCCGATCCGACCACGACCGCGGCTTCGTGAAGCCTGACTTGTGCCCGGGCAACGGCGTGAAAGGCGATGGAACATGGTTCGACCATCGCGGCACGCTCGAAACTCAGTCCGTCAGGAAGGCGGTACAGCACTCGTTCGGGAACTGCCACGTACTGCGCAAAGGCGCCGTGAAGCCGGTACTCTTCACAGGAAACACCCAACACCCGGCGGTTGTCGCACAGGTTTATCTCGCCTCGACGACAGAAATAGCACGCCCCGCAATAAACAGTGGAATCGAAGGTCACCCGATCTCCCGGCCGAAAATCCCGGACGCCGTCCCCGACCGCAGTAATCACGCCGGCCGCTTCATGGCCCATGATAATCGGCGGAATTCGCCGGCCGGTGCTTCCGTCCATCCCATGGACGTCGCTGCCACAGATGCCACACGCCTTCACCCGGATCATGACCGCGTCGGTCGAGAGAGTCGGCTCGGAAACCTCGTCGTACACAATCTTGTTGTACTCTTTCAAAATCAGAGCTTTCATAGTCGCCACGGGAAAGATAACAGAAGGCTTGGCCCCAGCCTAGCCCGACTTTGACAACGCTCCCTTCCCTTGTTCAGAATTGATCAGGAGCATTAGAAGGAGTGTCTCCATGGCCAAACGAACAGTTCGAGTTCCGAACATCAGCTGTGATCATTGTGCAAATACCATAAAGAGAGAGTTGCGCGAATTGGACGGCATCAGCCTGGTCGAGGTGAATCCGACCACCAAAGAATTGTCCGTCGAATGGGGCGCTCCCGCCAGCTGGGAGGACGTCCGCCGCGTCCTTCATGAAATTAACTATCCTCCCGAAGAAACGTCCTAACAAGGGCAGTGGCAGTATGATTCAGCGTCAAGTCAGTTTTCCGATCGCTGGAATCTCTTGTTCGAACTGCGCCAGTACGCTGGAACGGAAACTGAGCGGAATTCCGGGAATCTCACATGTTTCTGTGAATCCGGCGAGTGAAAAGGCAACAGTCATCTTCGATCCTTCTGCCGTTCGCGAAGAAACCATCGTGCGTGCCATCCAGGAGGCGGGATATGACGTGATTTTGACCCGCCTCGAACTCCCAGTCACGGGGATGACCTGCGCCAACTGTTCTCAAGCCATAGAACGGGCACTCAAACGCAAGGTGCCTGGAGTGGTGAGAGCGAACGTGAATTTGGCCACAGAACGGGCAACCGTTGAATTCCTGCCGGGCGAAGTAAAGCGACAGGATATCGTAAAGGCGATTGAGAACGCAGGATACGGTGTTGTGGAAGCACCGCAGCGGGAGCTTGAGGACTATGAGAGGCTGGCTCGCGAACGAGAAGCCAGCCGTCAGAAGCATAAACTTGAAATCGGCGCGGCCCTTGCGTTCCCGCTTTTGATCCTCAGCATGGGACGAGACCTGGGTCTATTCGGCCAATGGGCGCACCTCACCTGGGTCAACTGGCTTTTCTTCCTGCTGGCGACCCCGGTTCAGTTCTATGTCGGCGCCGATTACTACGTGGGCGCTTATAAAGCTTTGCGCAACCGGGCGGCCAATATGGATGTTCTGATCGCAATGGGGTCCTCGGCCGCCTACGTTTACAGCGTTTTTGTAACCGTCGCCCTCACCGTAGGATATCTCGGCTGGGGAAGTCATGTTTATTACGAGACGGCCGCCCTGATCATTACGCTTATAAAGCTGGGTAAGCTCCTGGAGGCGCGCGCCAAAGT
>DAOTAI010000108.1:0-12585 GCA_035593865.1 Acidobacteriota bacterium | reverse complement strand
CTGTTTGGGCCGGAGCCCGTGTTCGATGTGCCGCTGGACGTTCTCAATGACTACGATCGCATCATCTACCACCAGGCCGATTGCCAGAACGAGTCCAAACAGCGTGAGGGAGTTGATGGAGAAGTCGAACATCCGCAGGAAGACAAACGTTCCGATAAGGGAAACCGGGATTGCCGCCAGGGGAACGAGGCTCGCACGCCAGTCCTGAAGAAAGACGAAAACCACCAGCACGACTAGGGCAAAAGCAATTAAGAGTGTCTCGACCAGTTCGAGAAGCGATCTCTTGATGAACAGCGTCTCGTCACGGGTGACAAGATAATCCATATCGTCCGGGAATTGGGCCTTGAGACGCTCGAGAGCGGCGTCCACCCCATTGGCCACTTCGAGTGCATTTGCCTCGGGAAGCTGAAAAATCCCCATGACCACGCAGGGCTTCCCGTTAAGCCGCCCAAACGAGCTGTAGGACTGGGCGCCCAACTCCACCCTGGCAATATCGCCGATCCTGACCAGCGAACCGTTTTCATTGGCTCGCACAATGATGTCTTTGAACTCTGATTCCTCGGTGAGTCGTCCCTTGGAAAGAATCGAGTATTGGAACTGCTGATCCGCCGGAGAAGGGGCCGCCCCGATTTGCCCGGCCGCCGCCTGAATGTTCTGATCCCGGATCGCGCGAGTTACTTCATCGACCCCGATACCCATGCTGGCCATGCGATCCGGGTCAAGCCAGATCCGCATCCCGTAGTCGCGGGCTGTGAAGATGTTCACGTCGCCGACACCCGGCACGCGGGCCAGTTCGTCCTTCAAATAAATGCCGGCGTAGTTGCCCAGGAATACATCGTCGTAAGTCCCGTTCGGCGAAAAGAGGGCAATGACCATCAGCATGCTGGTCGAGCTTTTTCGCACTGAGACACCGCGCTGAACCACTTCTGAAGGGAGTTGAGGCGTGGCCAGGGCTACACGATTCTGGACATTAACGGCCGCAATGTCGGGATCTGTGCCGACCTTGAAGGTGACGGACAATTGATAGGAGCCGCTGTTTGAACTTGTCGAAGACATATAAATCATATCCTCGACACCGTTCACCTGCTGTTCGATAGGCGCGGCGACCGTCGCCTCGATCACTTCCGCGCTGGCGCCAGGATAGAAAGCGCTTACCTGGACCTGCGGCGGGCTGATCTCCGGGTACATTGAAATCGGAAGTTGTGTGATGGTGATGGCGCCGGCAAGCACAATCACCAGCGAGATCACTATCGCGAATTTGGGGCGAGAGATGAAGAAGTTACTGAGCAACGCCAGTTCCTCCTTGCTCGTCAGGCAGTGCCGCGACCGGGTTTACCTTGTTCCCGGGAATCACTTTCTGAATTCCGCCGGAGATCACTCGATCACCCTCGGTTAGCCCGTTCATAACGATCAAGTCAGTTCCGTACTCGCCGCCCACCTCAATGCGCCGAATCTGAGCCTTCTGTTCCTCATCCACCACGAAAACATACGGGCCGACCTGGTCGTTTTGAACGGCCGCTTGCGGGACTAGTAGACGATCGGTACTGCGACGTTCGGTTTGAATAACAGTCACAAACTGCCCCGGTCTCAGGAGCAAACGAGGGTTAGGGAAAGTAGCGCGAAGCATGATCGTGCCGGTTCCGCGGTCGACCTGATTGTCCTGGAAATCGATCCGGCCTTTGTGTGGAAATAACGCTCCGTCAACCAGTCGAATCGTCGGGACGAGTTCAGGAATAGTCAGGCCGCCCTTGCGGCCAGCCGCGACTTTTTCCTGCAGACGAAGGTAATCCCGTTCACTGATCGGAAATGAGACCCAAATCGGATCGAGCTTGACAATGGTGGCGAGCACACCTGTTTCAGGTCCGACTAGATTTCCGACATGGACAGAAGTGCGGCCGATTCGCCCGCTGATGGGGGCGCGTATCTCGGTATAACTGAGGTCAAGTCTTGCCTGGGTCAACCGCGCCCGCCGCTCTTTTAACAGCGCCGTCGCTTCGAGCACATTGCTGCGCGCCGCGTCCAGACTTGCTTTTGATGCTCCACCTTTCTCCGAGACGCTGTTCAGGCGCTCCAGAAACTTCTGCGCGTTTTCAAGCGCTGCTTCTGTTTGCGCCACGGCAGCCTCGGCCATTTCCACCGCGGCCCGATAAGGCTCCTGTTCAATGACGTAAAGCAAGTCTCCTTCCTTAACGTCACTTCCCTCTTCGAAGACTCGCCGCGTAAGAAAGCCGGTGACGCGCGCTCGAAGCTCTACAATTTCCACAGGTTCAGTTCTGCCAACATACTCGGTGCTGTCCGACACCGCCGCTCTGGTCACGGTTGTCACCGTCACGGAAGGAGGAGGTGGCGCGGGCGGGCCGGCTGCCTGCTGCGACGTGGCACAGCCAGAGAGAAGAAGCAGACAGAAGGTCCAGGATTTGCTGAAGTTCATGCTCGTAAACCTGATAAGTCCTTGTTTGATGAAGTTTAGTTAGCTGCTGCCGACTTTGCGCTTGAGGGTGTTTTAGGGGGCCGGGGCGTTTGTGGGACAGCCGACGCCCAGCCTCCGCCTAAGGCTTTATAAAGCCGGATCAACTCTGACGTCACGGCGCCGTCCGTCTGTGCGAGCTGGTCTTGAAACGACAGGAGCGAGCGTTGTGACTCGAGCACCGGCTGATAGTCCACCAGTCCTGCAATGTAATTTGCGCGGACGACCTCAACTGCCCGCTCGGCTGCCTCAACCGCCTCCTGGAGCGATCGCCGACGAATCTGTTGGTCGGCATAAGCCCGCAAGGCATTCTCTACTTCCTCCAGTGCCCGTAGAACTGTCGATTCGTATTCGGCAAGCGCCTGTTCCTGCCTGGCATTTTGAATCTCGACCCCTTGGCGCAGGCGGCCGGCGTCGAACAAGGTGTAAAAAGCGCTCGTTCCGAGTGAGCCAATCAAATTCCCGAGAGACAGCGGGTTACCCCGGGTAATGAATTCAAAACCGATCGTTCCGGGGAGGTTGAATGCCGGGTAACGGGCGGCGGTTGCGACTCCAATCGAAGCTGTGGTGGCAGCCAGAATTCGCTCCGCCCGCCTGACATCCGGTCTGCGACGCAAGGTCTCCGCCGGTACTCCGACTGCAACCTCCAGGGGCCCAACAGGAATTGGCGCTGGTGTCGCCAATTCCGCATCCAGTACTCCCGGGTTCTCGCCCAGCAGGACCGCCAGACGGTTCTTTGCCTGTTCGAGAGCGATCTCGAAAAGCGGCATTCGAGATCGAGTTTCCGCCACGGCGTAGCTTGCCTGATCCACGTCCAAACGGTTAGTTAGCCCTGCGTCGTACCGTTCTTGGGCAAGCCTCAGAGAATCCTCCTGGATCTTCAGGTTGTCGGTGGCAATCTTTAGCTGCAGCTGCGATTGCCTGACTTGCACGTAATTGATGGCGACCTCGGCGACTAATGTAACCAGGATGTCTCGCAGATCCTCCTGGGTCGCCTCGAGGGTGGCATCCGCTGATTCGATCGATCGACGGATGCCTCCGAAAACGTCCGCCTCCCATCCCGCATCGAATCCGGTGTTGAAAAGGCCGACTGATGCTCCTTGTCCCATTCGGTCTGATCCGCGTTGATAGCCGCTCAAACCGGAAGCTGTTATGGTAGGGTAGCGTTCCGATTGGGCAATGCCGAAGCGGGCGCGCGCTTCACGGATAGCGGCAGCCGCCTGCTTCAACTCGAGGTTCCCTCGCACGGCTCGTTCGATAAGCGATTGAAGGAGTGGATCGTTCAGGGTCGTCCACCAGGCGGCAAGGGTGTCATCGTCAATCACTGCTGCCGGTCGCAAACCGTCTGATGTCTTCGATTTCCAAGCTGGAGGCGGCGAAACTTCCGGAGGTTCATAGTTCGGTCCGACTGATCGGCAGGAAAACTGAAATACTAACGTCGCAATCAGTAATGACCAGAACAACTGCCCAGTTCTTTTCACACTTTCTCAAATCGTTGAGGAAATACGAGGTTTATATTAAAAAGGAACACTCTCCAAAATACCGAATCTTAACAAACCCACAGCCTGCGGAGCAAAAGGCAAATCCTGCTGGTACCGCGCATAACGCGGATAGTACTGATCACGCGGACGTTTTGGTATTCTCGTTCTTGGAATGTTCCATCTTATCAGGATTGTCTGTTGCCTTGTTGTCGTCTGTTCTTTCTGTCCGTCTGTGTGGGCGCAAGCCGGCCAGGCCGAGGAGCCGTCGCCTCCCCGGCTGGTTGTTCTGATGGTGATTGACGGGCTGGCTCAGCATCAACTCCTGCAAGCCGAGGGCAGGATGGGCAAGGGAGGCTTGAGTCAGATCCTGGATCGGGGCGCCTGGTTCACCAACGCTCACTACGGCTATGCTGCTACCTTCACGGCAGCTGGGCACGCCACAGTCGCAACCGGTGCTTATCCTTACCGTCACGGTATCATCGCCAACGACTGGATGGAGGGGAACAGACGCGTCTATTGCGTCGAAGATGCCCAGCACAAACATCTGGGAGAGGCGACACCCGAGCACGGCGGGACGTCTCCTCGAAACCTGCAATCCTGGACACTGGCCGATCACCTGCGCCTCGCGACCGGCTCCCTGGCAAAGGTAGTCGCAGTCTCACTCAAAGATCGAGGCGCGATCCTCCCTGCAGGTAAGACCGGTACGGCCTATTGGTACAGCTCGCAGTCAGGCCGTTTCGTTACCAGTAGTTACTATCGAAAGGACTACCCGGATTGGTGGCAGAAGTTTCACCGGGACGGCGCTTCAGACAAATGGTTTAGGAGTGTGTGGAGGCGGAGTGCGGAAGCAGACGTCTTTCCTTTCGCAGTTCCGGACGGACGGGATTGGCAGGTGGACTACAAAGGTTTTGGAACCCGGTTTCCCTTCAGCCTGGCAGGGAAAGCGGACCGGCCCGGGCCGGAATACTACTCGATCTTACCTCGCACGCCTTTCGGAGACGAGTACGCCCTCGAGTTTGCGAAAGCCGCCGTGGAAGGAGAGGGATTAGGCAAGAACCCAGGCGGCGTCCCGGACCTCCTTTGTGTCAGCTTATCGGCCCATGATTACATTAACCATGCCTTCGGTCCAGAAAGTATCCAGGCTTTTGATTACCTGGTGAAACTGAACGGGATGCTGAAGGAGTTCCTGGACTTTCTAAACCGGTCGGTCGGGCTCGGCAACGTGATCCTGGCGATAACCGCCGATCATGGTTTTGCTCCTTCGCCTGAATACTTGCACTCCCTGCAGGCTGAGACCGGGCGCGTGGACATGGCGCAATTGCAGGCCGAGTTGAATCGCTATCTTGATGAGCGCTTCTCCGAAGGCCCTTATGTCAAAGCCTGGTGGAGTCCGACCTTTTACCTGGACCGGGATCGGATGGGTGCGCGCAAACTAGTCCAGGTCGAAGTGGAGCTGGAAGCGGCACGCTGGTTGCGCAGCCAGCCTGGCATTGCTTGCGTCTATACGCGCACGCAGATCGAGAATGGGCAGCTTCCGGATACCCAGATAGCGCGGCAAATAACGCGGTCCTGGCACCCGTTGCGAAGCGGTGATCTCTTCGTGGTCGCCAATCCTTACTGGTACCTCCCCTCAATCCCCCAAGGCGATGTAAACGCGGCCACCCACGGGTCTCCTCACTCCTATGACACTCACGTGCCGATTGTCTTGCTCGGCCAAGCTATCAAGGCCGGTCGTTACCCGGGAAGAGTGGACGTGATCGATCTCGTCCCAACCCTGGCGCACCTTCTTTCGATCACGCCGCCGGACGGTGCCGAAGGGCGGGTTCTGACCGAGGCCCTGGAGGAGTGATTGTCCGGATCTATAATGCACAGCATATGAAAAGAACCTTTTTCGCGGTTGCACTCGTAATTTTTCTCCCCGCCCTGCCTGCCCAGGACCGGACCGCGCTGGATGATTACGTGGCTGCGCCCGACCCCTGCTATCACTACGAACTTGCACAGTCGATTCCCGGCCGAGGCTACACTACGTATATCCTCAATATGACTTCCCAGTCCTGGCTGACAAAAGCAGAGGTCACGGATCCTGTCTGGCGTCACTGGCTGGTGGTGGTAAAGCCCGACCGGGTGACTAGTCGCATCGGTCTGCTGTTCATCGGTGGGGGCAACAACGGCGAATCGATGCCGAAGTCCGACAATGCCAAACTGGTTTCGATTGCGCAAGCGACTGGAACAGTGGTGGCCGAATTGCGCCAAGTTCCCAATCAACCGCTCACGTTCGTGGAGGAAGGGAAGCCACGCCGGGAAGACAAGATGATCGCCTACGCGTGGGACAAATACCTCCGCACGGGCGACAGCAAATGGGCGCCGCGCCTGCCGATGACCAAAAGCGCCGTACGTGCCATGGACACGATCACCGCGTTTTGTTCCGGACTTGAGAATGGGTTGCGGATAGACCGTTTCGTCGTCGCCGGCGGCTCCAAACGAGGCTGGACGACGTGGACCACCGCGGTGGCGGACGAACGAGTCGTGGCAATCATACCTCTGGTGATCGATCTTCTGAATGTGGTTCCCTCCTTTGAGCATCATTTTCAGGCGTACGGGTTCTGGGCGCCCGCCATTCATGATTACCAGGACATGGGGATCATGGATAAATGGCTGGGGAGTAAGGAATTCGACGACTTAATGAAGCTGGTCGATCCCTACTCGTACCGACATCGCTTGACGCTGCCCAAGCTCATCATCAATGCCACCGGAGATCAGTTTTTCCTGCCCGACTCCTGGAAGTTCTATTGGGAAGATCTGAAAGGTGCTAAATACCTGCGCTATGTTCCCAACACCAATCATTCTTTGCGGAATTCCGACGCGGCCGAGACAGTGCTCGCCTTCTATCAGGCGATCGTGAACAACGCCCCGCTGCCAGAGTTTTCATGGAGAATCGAGGAGAATGGAATGATCGAGGTGACGAGCAAAAGCCAGCCAACCGCGGTTCTGTTATGGCAGGCGAACAATCCCAAGAGCCGGGATTTTCGGCTGGATACCATCGGGCCTGTCTGGAAAAGCTCGCCGGTTGCCCAGTCCGGGGAGGGAGAATACCGTGCTCGAGTCGAGCCCCCGTCCGAAGGCTGGACCGCCTATTTCATTGAAATGACATACCCGGGACCGGGCAAGGTTCCCTTGAAGTTCACAACCGGCGTCTGGGTTACTCCGACCACCCTGCCCTTCCGCTCCCCGATAAATGATCGCAAGCGCTAGGCGCCGCTCATGGGGACAGTCCCTCTGAGAGAGGAGTCCTGTGGACGTGCCAATGATCGAACAGAGCCGGTTGGGGACAGTGCTTTTAAGATTGGGGGAGAACCTGCCAGATGCCGCGTCTTTTATTGTGGCCAGACTCGGTTCTGCTGTCTGTCATTCGAACACGTGTCGTTTACCCGCTTTGGCGGGCTGATAGGGACAGTCCCTTTGAAAGACCCTCGCAATATCTCAAAACCAAGTGGTTAAGGCATTCTCCTTGTTTGCCTTTGCCAAGACCGGTGCCGTCGGGGCGCGTGCAGGCCGCTGATTGACTTCAGCCCCGGTTTCAGTAAGACTCTTTCCATTTGAGGATGTCATCCAATCTGTCGGACGTGATCACGTTTTACCGCTACGAATTGCGGGCGGCCCTTCGCGAGCGTTCGATCGTCATCAATACCCTGCTTATTCCGATCTTCATGTATCCCTTTCTTCTTTGGGCTATGTTCACGGGGATAATGTACGTGGCCGGTCAGGTTGAAGGACTGACTTCACGAGTGGCCGTAATCGGCGAGGTTGAGGGCCGCAGTGCCTTGGAGGAACTGGTGGCGAAAGACGATAAGCAGAAACTCCAGCCGCCGCTCCCGAAGACTAAGGCGCTCGAGCAGATCCGTTCTGGAGACCTTGACGTTCTCCTGGAACTCTCTCCGGTCGCCCCCGCGCCAGACTCTCCGCTTGGAAACTTCTCGGCCCGGATTTACTTTGATCGGTCCAAGGACCGGAGTCAGCAGGCCCGCGATCGTCTCGAGGAAACGTTGAATCGTTATCGCTCTCAATGGCTCGAGACTGAAGCGTCACGCCTAGGCGTGACCGGAGGCGAATGGCAAGGATTCCTCGTTGAACGCCAGAATGTTGCTACAGACCGCCAGATGGGACGCTTTATCCTCTCCACCATGCTCCCGCTGTTCCTCGTGATCATGATCGCGGTCGGTTGCTTTTACCCGGCCGTCGACTCGACTGCCGGTGAAAGAGAGCGCTCGACTTGGGAGACTTCCATGTCCACCGCTGCGTCGCGAGGGAGCATCCTAACGGCGAAATACCTTTATGTCGCGACGCTGGGCAGCGTGGCCGGGCTGATCAACGTGGCCGCCATGCTGGTGTCGGCCAAAGCCGTGCTCGCTCCCCTTACTCAGGAGATGGGAGAGAAGTTCGACTTCCGCATTCCGTTTGAGGCCTTGCCGGTGCTCGTCGTCGGCACGGTCCTGCTGGCCCTTTTCGTAGCCGCGGTCATGATGTTGCTGGCGTCGTTTGCCCGCACTTTTCGCGAAGGGCAATCGATGATCAGTCCCTTCTATATGGCGATCATCTTGCCGGTCGTCTTCGTTCGCACTGACTCCGAGTTCACAGCCGGCCAAGCATTGATCCCCATCGTTAATGTGACTAAGTTGTTTGCCCAGGTGATCAACGGCCAGATCCCCCTGGTCAATACCGTTCTGACCCTGTTTTCCGAGCTGATATGCATCTTTATCGTGTTGCGACTGGCAGCCGCCGTCATCCGTTTTGAAGATTTCATGATTGGTTCCTACCGTGGTAGCTTCGCGAAATTCGTCAGGGAAAGGTTCCTGGGGAATCGAAAAAGCCCGACTGGAGAAGTCAGATGATTCAATACCCTGTGGTGGTTAGCGGTTTGGCAAAAACCTTTTATGACGAATCTCGGGGAGAGATCAGGGCAGTCGATGAAGTCTGCTTTGAGTGCCGATCAGGCGAGATTTTTGGCCTGCTCGGCGCCAACGGCGCGGGAAAAACCACCACTCTTCGGCTGTTGGCTACCATTCTCGCGCCAACGGCCGGCACGGCTTCGGTCATGGGGCATGACATCCGGCAGGCGCCGGAACAAGTTCGCCGCAACCTGGGTTTTTATTCTGCGTCAACTGCCCTCTATCCGCGTCTGACCGCGCGCGAGACGCTCGAGTTTTTTGCGCGAATCAACCATTACCCCGACCACGGACGCGAGGCTCGGGTCGCGCATCTGATCGAACGATTTGGTCTTCAAAGCTATGCTAATGCCCGCGTGGACCGTCTTTCGAGCGGGATGAAGCAGAAGGTTTCAATTGCCCGGACAGTGGTTCACGATCCACCGGTCTTGATTTTCGATGAACCGACGGTCGGATTGGATGTGCTGAACGCTCTTGAGATGCAACAAGTGCTCGGCGAGTTCCGCGACGAAGGGAAGGCGATCATCTTCTCCACACACATCATGAGTGAAGCGGAACGGCTATGCGACCGCATCGCGATCATGCATAACGGCAGGATCCTCGCCTGCGATACGCTGGAAGGACTGCGCGCCAAGACCGGTTGCCGATACCTGGAGGACATCTTCGTCAAGTACGTCCGCGGCGAAGAATTAGTTGTCTAGCCCAAAGGACCAGAGAGCACAGAGGAGGCTCGAGCCGACACCAGTGCTCCCGGTGGTTCTGTGGCTAAATTCGTACAAGAAACATGCAACTCTTCAGCCAACCGCTGCGTGAATTTTACCGGCAGGAACTTCGAATGTTCCTCCGAGACCGCCGTGCCGTGGTTTTGTCAATCGTACTGCCGGTGGTGGTCATGCCGTTATTGATCTTTGGCTCTCACTGGGTGCACAAAAGGCGTGCAGCCGAACTGGAGAGTGCAACTCACCGGTACGTGGTCACCGGGCCGGAGGCCGCTCGTGCCAGGTCGATCATCAGCGAAGCGATCAGACAGGGTTGGGCGGCCGACAGTGACGGCGCTGACGACAAGGCGGGATTCAGGTTTGAAGAGATCCAGGTTTCCAATCCGCTTGAAAGCCTGTCCAACGAAACCCTGGATTTTTATATCGTGGCGCAACCTCACGTCGGCTCCGCGCCGGATGGGGGAGCTCAACCAGCCGAGACCGACCCGGAACTCGATGAGAAAGGGATCCTGAACGGACGTGAAAAGGCACCGGTCATCCGGGTTTACTTCAGAGGGGATCACGATTCTTCCCGACGAGGTGCCTTCCGGGTTCGGAACCTTCTGCTCAGAGCCCGTGAAGAGGCGCGCTACGCGCTGCTCCAAGAGCGCGGATTTTCCTTTGATCCGAAAGAACTCGCTGCAGTTGCAAGTCAGGATCTGGCAACCACGGACCAGGCGAGCGGGGTCTTCGTCGGGCGGTTCTTGACCCTGTTCCTGGTTTTCTTTCTGATGGTTGGAGGAGCAGCCGTGGCGATCGACAGCATTGCCGGTGAAAAGGAGCGGGGCACGCTGGAGACTCTTTTGACCACCTCGATTCGGCGCTCTGACATCATCGGTGCAAAAATGCTCTTGGTCCTGACGGTGTCCTTTGTCATCGCGGGACTTCAACTGATTAGCCTGCTGGTTTACCTAGGGCTCGACCTGGTTGACCTGCCTGAAGACCTGGCCGTGAGCATGTCCTTTGGACGCGCTTTGTTGCTTATCGTTCTTTACCTGCCGCTGATTTGTCTTGCCTCCGGCAGCCTCCTTCTGATCTCCGGGCTCGCCAAGACTTATAAAGAAGCGCAGTTGTACTTCACACCCCTGTTTTTCCTTTTTCTGCTTCCGTCCGTGGCGCCTCTCTTTCCGGGCCTGAAGCTTCGCTCAGCCATGGTTTTAGTGCCGGTGAGCAACATCAGTCTGGGAGTGAAGGAGATCCTGGTGGGCCGATACGACTGGCCAATGCTGCTACTTGCCTGGCTGGTCACCGCCGCCGCCGCTGTCTACGTAGGCCGAAAAATCGTCCATACACTTGCGACTGAAAAGCTGATTACGGCCAGTGATGTTGATGCGGCCGAGCTGCGCGGCGGTCCGGCTCTTTTCCCGAGGCATGTGCTCCGGTGGTTTGGCGTCGTATGGGTGATCTTGCTGGCGGTGGCGACCAATAGTGAGTCGATCCAGTCACTGTGGACTCAGGTTCTCTTTAACGTCGTCCTTCTCTTCTGCGGCACTTCGCTCTTCCTGATTCTTCGCTACAAGTTACCGGTTCGAGAGGCTTTGGCTCTCAGGCCGGTACATCCGGCTGTCTGGCCGGCGGTCCTGCTCGGGGCGCCGGCGTCCTTGGTGGTCGCTCATGGGGTTTTTCAGCTCGCGAATCTCTTCCTACCGGTCCCTCAAAGGCTTCTGGAGAGCTTCAGCCAGCAGGTCATTCCTCCTGGTTATCCTCTGTGGCTGCTTCTGCTGTTGGTCGCCGTTGTTCCCGGAATAGGAGAAGAATTAACATTTCGCGGCGTTTTGCTCTACGGTCTTCACCGGAAATATCACCCGGTCGTCTTGACCCTCGTGGTTGGAGCCATATTCGGATTCTTCCATGTGGCCCTTTTCAGACTTTTCCCCACCGCCTTCCTGGGCGTAGTCCTCACCGCCCTGACTCTTATGACTGGTTCAATCTTCCCGGCCATCGTTTGGCACGCTCTCAACAACGCAACCTCGGTCCTGTTGGCCATCAACCAGGCGAGCCCGGGCCGGCTGGGGAGAGGTGAAATGCTATTGTCGCTTTTCCTGCTCGGCATCGCGTTTCTGGTTATCTGGCGCGTCCGTACCCCTTACCCCGGCTTGAAATGGAATAGGCGTGACTACCGGAAAGGCCGCTGATCGTTCAAACAGAGGCGTCAATTCTCAATCACCAATTCCACTTGCCTTATCTGGTCTCCATTGATCTCAAGCACGAGGGCCGAAAGGGCCTGGTCGGATGTGATGCGAATTGTTCCCCGGAGCCCGCTGGCGGCCACCTCGGGAAACATTTCTGACAGGAAGCGTGCGAACTGGCCATGCGGAGCGATTTCGAACGGAAATGAGAAAATGGGATCTAAGGAACCCAGAGGGAAAAACTCAAACCGACCGAAGGTCGCCCTGAAGCGGTCCGTGTTTATCAACGCAAAGGCCAACAAACGCGCCTCGAATTCCTCGGAAAGCAGCCTGGCCCTGTGGAAGGGATCAAGGGGTGAGATGCGGAACTCCGACATCAGGGTCCCCGAGATGCTGAATCGACGAATCAGGGCGACGATATTCACTGTTCCTGGCGTCTCAATCAACAGAAAACCGGTGCGCAACGGGCGTCCAAGCAACTCCCGGAAGTTGAAAAACCGCAATGGAGTGAACGGTCCGGCGAAAATTGGTTGCCCGAACACGTTGAATCCCAGGAAGCTCCCAAAACCAAACCCGAAACCGAATCCGAACTGGTGCAGGAACGTGCCGCGCGGGTCAAAGACCCTCACAATTCCTTGGGTTGTGGTGAAAACCGGCCGGTCAACAAGCAGAGTCGTCTGCCAAACCGACTGGCCGTCGAATCCATCAACGAATTGGGGAATCCAGGCAACGCCGCCCTGGGCAGCGGCCGGTTGATTGAAGGCGAGAAGGCAAAACAGGAGAGAAGCGAGCGTCATGACCTTGGTG
>DAOTAI010000107.1:0-12651 GCA_035593865.1 Acidobacteriota bacterium | reverse complement strand
TACCACAAAAGGCGGCCCTTTTTTCATTAAGTGTGTGAGAAATCCGGGCTAAAGAAGGCGGGACTACAAACCCGGAGCTGCCAGACCCGATCATCTCTGCGGCCGATGCGGCTGGCCGGCCCTCCCGTTGACACCCGCGGCAAGTTGGGCCATTCTTTTCGGGGAAACCCAAGGCATGAAACCAATCTCAACGTACAAAGTCGTCCCACGTCTTCCCTCGCCTTTGGAGCGGCTGCGCGAACTGGCATACAACCTTCGTTGGGCCTGGGATCACGAAGCGATCGAGCTTTTCCGACGCCTGGATGCCGATCTCTGGGAGAAGGCCTACCACAACCCCGTTCTCATGCTCAGCATGGCAGACCAGGCCCAGCTTGAGGCCGCCGCGGCTGACGAGGCTTTTCTCGCCCACCTTGATAACGTTTACCGCAATTTCAGCCTCCACATGGAAGGCAAATCAAGCTGGTTTAAGCGATCACATCCGACGACGAACGCGCTGATCGCTTATTTTTCGGCGGAGTTCGGCATCACCGAGTCGCTATCGATATTTGCCGGTGGACTGGGTGTCCTGGCGGGCGATCATCTGAAATCGGCCAGCGATCTGGGAGTTCCGTTGGTAGGCGTGGGTCTGATGTACCAGCAGGGCTATTTCAAGCAGTATCTCAACGAAGCCGGCTGGCAGCAGGAAGCTTACGAGGATAATGATTTTCATACCTTACCCTTGGTCTTAGAGAAGACTCAAACAGGAGCGCCGCTGGCTATCGAGGTAGACTACCCGGGCCGAAAGGTAAGAGCACAGATTTGGCGTGCTCAAGTGGGCAGGGTTCCGCTTTACCTGTTGGATGCTAATGTGCCGGAGAACCTCCCGGATGATCGAGATATCACCGATCAACTCTACGGTGGTGATGTCGAGATGCGGATCAAGCAGGAAATCCTTCTGGGTATTGGCGGCTATCGGGCGTTATCGGCGCTTGGCATTGAACCGACCGTCTACCACATGAACGAAGGCCACTCAGCTTTCCTCGCGCTTGAGAGAATTCGATGTCTGATGGAGGCGAACAACCTGACATTTGAGGAGGCGCGCGAAGCGGCATCGTCCGGTCTCGTCTTTACGACCCATACGCCAGTGCCGGCTGGTCACGATTACTTTCATCCCGAGCTGGTTGAGCGCTATCTGGGAGAGTTCTATCGCGGCTTAGGTCTTTCTCGTCGCGACTTCCTCGCACTCGGCCGTCAGAATCCCCAAGACGATGGTGAGTTTTTCTGCATGACGGTCCTTAGTCTTCGACTGGCTGCTTACAGTAACGCTGTAAGTCGGTTGCACGGCGAGGTCAGCCGGCATATGTGGCGAGGCCTTTGGCCGAGTGTTCCGCCTAACGAAATCCCAATCAGGCATGTTCCCAACGGGGTCCATTTCCAGTCCTGGATCTCTCAGGAAATCGAGACTCTTTACGATCGTTACCTCGGCCCTCGTTGGAGAGAAGAACCGGGAGATCGATCGATCTGGGTGCGGTCCCGCCAGATCCCGGCGGAGGAGATCTGGCGCAACCATGAACGAAGACGTGAGCGGACGATCGCATTCGTTCGCAGGGAACTGAAACGACAACTGAAGCGCCGAAATACCAGCCAGGCAGAAATGGAAGCTGTCGAGGATATGCTTGACGTATCCTGCCTGACCATAGGATTCGCGCGCCGTTTCGCCACCTATAAGCGAGCCACGCTCTTGTTGCGCGATCCCGATCGCCTGGCTCGAATCCTCAATGACCCGCAGAAACCAGTACAGGTGATATTCGCAGGCAAAGCGCACCCGCGTGACGACGCAGGCAAGGAGCTGATTCGGCAAATCGTCAATTTGAGCCGACGGCCCGAGTTCAAGAGGCGGCTGGTTTTTCTGGAAGGTTACGACGTCAATATCGCCCGTTACCTGGTTCAGGGGGTCGATGTCTGGCTGAATACACCGCGCCGGCCAGGGGAAGCGAGCGGCACCAGCGGCATGAAAGCCGCCGCCAATGGTGTTCTCAACCTCAGCACAGTAGACGGCTGGTGGGATCAGGTTCATTACATGATGGGCGAGGATGCCGCGCTTGCCGGCTGGACGATTGGTCGAGGCGAGCTCTATGAGGATTTCGACTATCAGGACCAGGTTGAGGCCGAAGCGCTTTATGAGGTGCTCGAGCGCGACGTTATTCCCGCTTTCTACGACCGGGGCCGAGACGGTTTACCGCGTCGGTGGATCGCACGGATGAAGACATCGCTGGAACACCTCTGTTACTTCTTCAATACCCATCGGATGGTGCGGGAGTACGTGGAAAGCGCCTATCTGCCTGCCGATGAGCGCTTTCGTCAAATGCGTGAGGGAGATTTTGCCTGCGCCAAGACCCTTGCTGGCTGGCGAGAGCGGGTACGCTCGGCTTGGCACGAGATCCGCATTGAACCAATCTCTTCCGACACGGCAGACCAGGTACCTGTTGGGTCCGCCATCACTGTGAGAGCTCGTGTCCATCTTGGGAGCCTCGCTCCTGCCGACGCACGAGTCCAGGTCTATTACGGTGCGGTCAGCCCGACGGGGGTGATCGTGGACGCCAAAACAAGTGATATGGCGCCGCAATCCACCGAACCGGACGGTTCTTATCTGTACGAGGGCAAAATTGAGGTGGAGGGAACAAGCGGGCTACAGGGGTACTCTATTCGTGTCCTGCCGTATCACGAAGCCCTCTCTACACCTTTTCTCCCTGGCTTCATCGTCTGGGCCGACGGCACCCGCTAGTGGTTGAGAATTTCGCGGGGCGCTATTTCAGAGCATCCCGGACCTTCTCCAATCGCTGGCGGACTTCGTTGCCGAGTTCCTCGATCTCGTTGTGATTCACCAGGCTGAGAACAGCTTCGGGGTCCATGAATGAAACGGTGACCGTGTTCTCGCTCGCCTGCCGGACGACGACATTGCAAGGTAAAAGTAGTCCGATGTCTGGATCCGCCTGCAAAGCCCGGTGCGCCACTGACGGGTTGCAGGCGCCGAGAATCCGGTACGGCTGGCTCTCGATCCCCAGCTTTTCCTTCATTGTGGCGCGTACGTCGATATCGCTGATGATACCGAAGCCCTGCTCTTTCAGCGCTTCCGTGACCCGCTGCACCGCATCTTCAAATCCGCCTGAAATCTGGACGCTGAAACCGTACATAAGGCATCTCCTTTTTTCTCTATCTCATCACAAAATGCACCGAGGGTTAACGTCACCCACTCGGTGCCCGCACCCGCCCCAACGGGAACGTGGAAGACCGCCTGTGTGGCAAAACAAACAATTGAATTAAAATGGGCACGTGAAGCAGCCAAATGTCCTTCTGGTTGACGATGATCGTAATTTCCTCCGGGTTCTGACTTATCACGTTCGGGAATTCGGATTTCACGCCACCCCGGCTTCATCGGGTAAAGAGGCTTTGGAGCGGCTGGGAGAAGAAAAGATCGACCTCGTTGTCACCGATCTGAAGATGCCCGAAATGGACGGAATCCAGCTCCTCGCCGCGATTCGCGAAAATTTCCCGTCACTTCCGGTAATTGTTCTGACAGCTCACGGATCCATTGATAAGGCTGTGGAAGCGATCAAATTAGGGGCTTTTGACTTCCTTACCAAGCCTTTTGAAAAGGAAGAGATCCATCAGACGATGGTTAACGCTCTCCGGATGGCGGACCTCTTGCTGGAGAATCGAGAGCTGTCGCGAGCGGTAAGCAGGAAATTCGAGTTTGATGGCCTCGTAGGGTCTTCGAAGAAAATCCGGGAAGTTTTTGAGATGGCTCAGCAATTGGCCCAGGTTAACACCACCGTGCTGATCCAGGGGGAAAGCGGAACCGGCAAGGAATTGCTGGCGCGAGCGATTCATTACAACAGCTCGCGCTGCAAGCGTCCGTTTATTGTCATAAACTGCGGCGCCCTGCCGGAGAGTCTGATTGAGAGCGAGCTTTTCGGTCATCGTAAGGGCGCTTTCACCGGTGCGGTGTCGGATAAGAAGGGCAAATTCGAAGTGGCTGATTCCGGCACTGTGCTGCTTGACGAAGTGGCGGAACTGCCGTTGAACATGCAGGTGAGACTGCTGAGGGTCCTGCAGCAGAAGGAAATCGATGTGGTGGGAGACCCGCGCCCCAGGAAAGTGGACGTCCGCGTTATAGCGGCAGCGAACCGGGATCTTCGGACCCTGACTGCCGAAGGGAGGTTCCGGGAGGACCTGTACTATCGGCTGTCGGTGGCGCCGCTATACATGCCGCCGCTGCGAGAGCGTCGTGAAGATATTCCCCTGCTGGTTCATCATTTCTTGCGGAACCTGGCTGAACGCTTCGGAAAGGAAGTCACAATTCAACCCGAGGCGATGTCGGAACTGCAGGGCTACGATTGGCCGGGCAACGTTCGGGAACTGGAGAACATCGTCGAGCGCCTGATGGTTTTTAATAAAACGGGTGTGATTGAGGTTGGCGATCTTCCTCCACACCTGCTGCGCGCCAACCGCTCTGTCGGGTTCGGGAATGTGGTGATGAAACTGCCCGAAGACGGATTTTCCCTCGAGGAGTTGGAGAAGAACCTGCTATACGAGGCGCTCAGGCGTCACGGCTGGAACCAAAGTAAGGCGGCCCGGTATCTTGGAATTACTCGCAATACCTTGATTTACCGAATGCAGAAGTTCGGACTGCGCGAGCAAGGGCGGGAATAATCTCCAGGAGGGCTCGAGGTGAGCAGATCGATGCGTGATTGGTTGAAATACAGCTCGATCCTGGTGCTGATTGTTGTCATTTCCGGGTTTCACTACGGGACGAGCACTGATTATCTCTACCTGCACGAGATCTACCAGAGGATTTATTACATCCCGATCCTGCTGGCCGCCTTCTGGTATGGCCCCTGGGGAGGAGTCCTGGCCGCATCGTTGACCAGCGCGCTGTACGTCTACCATATCCAGGCGCATTGGGCGCACTTTCCCTCCTACACCCTCAATCAATACGCGGAGATCATTCTTTATCACGTCATCGCGGTGATCATCGGCTTTCTTTCGCAGAGGGAACGGCGTCAGCGGGAGCGACTGGAGGCGGCCAGCCAGGAATTGAGCCGCGCCTATGACCAGATTCAGCAGACCTTTGATCAGTTGCGGCAGTCGGATCGCCTGGCTGCGCTCGGCCAGCTGAGCGCCGGGGTGGCACATGAGATTCGCAATCCTCTTGGATCGATTAAAGGTTCGATCGAGATCCTCGAGAGTGAATTCCCAGCCGACCATCCGAAGCGCGAGTTTGTAGATATCATCAAGGAAGAGACCTCCAGACTGAACAACATTGTGGCCGCATTCCTCAAGTTCGCGCGCCCCGCCAGCCCCTCCATGCAGCTGACCTCCGTTGGGGAGCTGATCGATTCTACATTGACACTGCTCAAGAAGGAGGCCGAAGCTTCGCGGGTAAACCTTGAGGTGCACCATGCGTCCTCGCTCCCGGCTATCCGGCTGGATCCCGATCAAATCCGGCAAGTGCTTCTAAACATCGTTCTGAATGGGATCCAGGCAATGCCGGCAGGAGGTCGTGTGGAAGTTCGATCATCCTATCGAGACTCGGACAGATCAGTGATCATAGAAGTATCAGATACGGGAAACGGCCAGCCGCCCGAGGACCTGGATCAACTGTTCGATCCTTTTTACACCACGAAACCTCACGGCACCGGACTCGGGCTGTCGATCTCCTATCAGCTGGTGCACAACCACAAAGGGAATCTAACGGTGCGTAGAAATGACCAGGGAGGCCTGACGTTCGGCATTTCGTTGCCGCTGTAAGGCGAGAGTCTTCGCTACCTGGTGTCGGCGGCCGTGAAGGTCCTTTGAGCCAAGGCCCGTTCCAGCTCTTCACGGAACTCCGGAGCGGCGATTGCGATCAGAGCCTTGGCCCTTTCCCGCAGATTTTTTCCATGAAGATAGGCTACTCCGTGCTCGGTAATCACATAGTGGACATCTGCCCGCGTTGTCACGACACCCGCCCCGAATCGCAGATAAGGGACGATTCTTGAAACGGTTCCGCCTTTCGCCGTTGACGGCAGTGCGATAATCGGTTTTCCGCCTTTGGATCTGGCGGCCCCGCGAATGAAGTCCACTTGTCCTCCGAAACCGGAGTAGATGTAAGGACCAATCGAATCCGAGCAGACCTGTCCGGTGACATCGATTTCTATAGCCGAATTCACTGCCACCATCTAGTCGTTCCGGCAGATGACGAAAGGATCATTGGTGTAGTCGGTGGGATGCAGTTCGAAGACCGGATTATCATCGACGAAGTCGTAAAGATTAGAGGTGCCCAGAACGAAAGTTCCCACCACCTTGCCAGGATGAAGAGTCTTGCGCGCACCGGTTATGAATCCTTGTTCGATGCCTTCTTTAACGCCGTCGGAGATCATTTCGGTGTGTATGCCGAGATCCTTATGTGTCTTCAGGGCAGACAAGACTGCGTCCGGAATCCCGCCAATGCCCAGTTGGAGCGTTGAGCCGTCTTCAATCAAAGAGGCAATATTCTCTCCGATGCGTCGTTCGACGTCCGTGTAGGGTCTTTTGATGAGCTGCGGAAGCGGGTCGGCGCATTCAACGATTTTGTGAAAACGCGAAACATGAATAAACGAGTCCCCCAAAGTTCTCGGCATGCACTGATTCACCTGTGCGACAGAGATCCCGGCGGCCTGAATCACGCATTTTGAAGTAAGAACCTCGGTACCGAGACTGACGAAGCCGTGCTCGTCCGGGGGGCTGACCTGTACCAGGGCTACATCAACCGGCATCTGACCCGAGCTGAACAGGGCCGGAATTTCAGAAAGGAATACTGGAACGTAATCGGCGCGCCCCGAGTTGACAGCTTCGCGGTCAGCTGAGCCCACGAACAGTGAGTTGTGCCTGAAAATGCCAGCCATTTCCGGCTTCGCCAGCGGGTCTTCTCCAATCATGAGCCCGTGCACCAACTCCACATCGCGCAGCTCATCCTTTCTCTTCGCCAGCGCTTTGAGGAGCAGGTAAGGGGCGGACGCATTGCCGCTGATGAAGAGTCGCTGTCCACTCTGAATCACCGAGACGGCTTCCTCGGCCGTGCACCGTCGTCTTTGGTATTCCGCCAGCCAACCAGCCATGTCAAGATTCCTCCAGAAGTGTCTCGATCGACCGGTAGTCCCCGCCGGCGTCGGTCATGTGAGGTCTGGTCGAATATCCCTTGCACGTCCAGACACCGCGGCGCAGATCGGTCAGGTGACGAAGCGCCTTTTGCCATCCCTGTTCGGCGAGCGCCAGCAGGTACGGCAGCAGAGCGTTGGACAACGCATGAGAGGACGTTCTCGGCACCCAGGAGGGGAGATTGGGCACGGCAAAATGAATCACTCCCTCGAGGCTGAAGCTGTACTCCTCGCTGGGAGTCAAACGGCTGGTCTCAACGGCGCCACCCTGGTCGATTGAAAAATCAATGATTACCGACCCTTTTCGCATTGTCTTGACCATCTCTCGCGTGATCAGGACAGGCGTTCGCTCTCCGGGAACCTGGACGGCCGCTACCAGGACATCCGCAAAGCTCGTCAGTTGAGCGAGGTTGCGTTGATTGGAGAAAATAGTGATAGCGCCGGGAACTTCGCGGCTCACCTTTTCGAGCTGACGCAAGTCTTTGTCAACCACGTAAACCGAGCAGCCGAGGCCTCTGAAAGAGCGGGCAGCGCAAGCGCCCAGGGTGCCTCCGCCAAGGATCACCACCTCTGCAGGAGGGATGCCCTCAATGCCTCCAAGAAGGATTCCGCGTCCGCCTTTGACGTTCGCCTGGAGCAGACGCCCAGCCACTTGCGGCGCCATTTTCCCGGCAATTTTCGACATAGGTTGTTGCAGTGGGTGCGTGCCGTCGTCTCTCTGGACGAGCTCCATGCCGATCGAAAGAATATTGCGCTCAAGCAATAGTTCCAGCAGCCGCTTCGGCGCCAGAGCGAGGAGCAAGAAGCCGAACAAGATCTGGTCTTCCCGGAGGTAGTCCCATTCTTCCTCGAGGGGCGCCTGAACCTTCACGACGAGATCAGCGCGTCTATAGGCCTCCTCTCTCGAGTACACGATTACCGCCCCCGCCTGGCTGTAGTCGTCATCGCTGAAGTGGGCGCCGTCTCCCGCATTCTTTTCAACCAGGACCTGGATGCCCCGGTTCGTCAACTCGCGCACTGCCGGCGGCGACAGGCTTACGCGCTTTTCCTCCACACCTCCGCGGACAGCGGTCTCCTTTGGGATTCCGATGATCATTCTGAGCTCCTCGATGATGTGGGAAGTATCTGCCAGTTGAATGAATTGCACAAGAAGGACTTAAAGAACCAAAAGGACTCAAAAGACTTCAACCAGGTTCGGTCCTATGTGTCCTTTAAACCATCTAGCCCCTAGCCTCGCTCATCCGCTTTGCACCTGGCGCCTTCGCGGCTATAATCACGCGGATGCCTTGGTGGATCCACTTGTTCGTCGTGCTCTTCGGTCTGGTTATCGGCAGTTTTCTAAACGTCTGCATCCATCGGATTCCCCGCGGCACTTCGATCGTTCGTCCGCGTTCATCCTGCCCGCATTGTGGTCATATGATAGCCGCCTGGGAGAATATTCCGCTCCTCAGCTATATACTGCTTCGCGGCCGTTGCAGCCAGTGTCGGAGTCGCATTTCGTGGGTCTATCCTCTTGTCGAAGCCCTGACGGCAGGGGTCTTTTACCTGTTGTTTCTCAAATATTCCTTCACTGCTCCTTTCTGGTTGAATGCGCTGTTTTTCAGCATCCTCATCGTTCTCCTCGTAATCGACCTGTTCCATCGAATCCTGCCGGATGTGCTGACGCTCGGGGGCACTGTAGTCGGATTCCTGTTGGTTCCGCTTCAGTCGGCAGAGTTCTTTTCCGAACCGGCCAGCGCGTGGGTTGGCGACATGATCGCGGGCCGGTACTTCGAATCTTTGCTGGGAATCGCGCTCGGCGGGGGACTGCTCTGGGCGGTGGCGAAGCTGTACTTCGTTGTGAAGAAGATCGAGGGCATGGGGCTGGGCGATGTGAAGATGATGATGACAGTCGGCGCCTTTCTCGGCTGGCGATTCGCCTGGCTGACTATTTTCCTGGGTTCGATGGTCGGCGCCGTGGTGGGCCTTGCTTTCATCCGCCTTTCCGGCAAGGATCGGCGTTACGAGCTTCCTTTCGGCACCTTTCTCGGATTTGCCGCCATGGCCGCCACCCTTTGGGGTGCCCATCTCATACGGTGGTACTTCGGTTTCATGTAGCCCGAGATAGGCTTCTTCCCGGCTTGCCTGTCATCCGCGTAATCCGCGCGATCCGTACTATCCGCGGGAACGGATACACGCGGATAGCACGGATTGAGTGACAGCAGTCTATTTCAGCGCCGGCGCCGTAACTCGGCGTAGATCCTGCCGTATCAAGGTACCGCGACGATCCACGAAATTTTCCTTCGTAGATTTTTCAACTCGAGCGTTTATAGCAGTAGAGAAAGGAGGAGACATGCAAAAGGCTTTTCTGTTTGTTGCCGTGCTGGCGGCCTTGGCCTTTTGGAACGTTCTCGAAGCGAGCGACGCTGAAGGAAAAGTCAATATCAACACGGCGTCCCTGGAACAGCTTGATACGCTCCCGGGTGTCGGGCCGGCCATTGCCGCACGCATCATCGATTACCGTACCAAGAACGGTCCCTTCCGGCGATTGGAAGACATCATGAACGTGCGCGGGATCGGCGAGAAGAAGTTTTGGAAGATGAAAGCGAGGCTCGCGATCAGCGGAACGAGCAGTGAGACCGGGAAGGTAGGGCCGCCGCCGCGAAAGAGGCCCCTGCTGCCGCCGCGACGAAAATAAAGCCCCGCCCGTAGAGGTCGACCGCTGGCAACGGGTAACAGTATCTTGTACATTGGGTGTTGCCAGTGCCTAGATGTGGTCGGCTGATACGGTTATGAAAGCCGAATACCTGGACTACCGCCGGATTACCGGCCAGAACGAACTCTTTCTCCGTTACCTTTACGACTTCGAGTCGGTGGCCCAGTGGTATCCGGGCGGCCCGCCCGAGCTCGAAACGTTGGCCAGGAGGGCGGAAAAGTTGATACGCAACGGGCGCAAATATCCACGCCACGCGCTTTCGACCAGCCTGGAACGCTTTAACCGGCGGGTGGGCGCTGGAGAGGCCGCCCTGGAAAACATTCAGAAGCTGCGGGATCCGTCCACTGTCGCGGTAGTTACCGGACAACAGGTGGGATTGTTCGGCGGCCCTGCGCTGGCGATTCATAAGGCTCTCACGGCGGTATCGCTGACTCGCCGGCTTCGCGCCGTTGGAATTCAGGCAATTCCAGTCTTCTGGCTGGCCTCGGATGACTCTGATTATGCCGAGGTGGCTTCCGTTCGCCTTCTCGGGGAGGATGGTGAACTGCTGACTTTGCTGCATCCGCCGCCCGCTGACAACGGAACCCGGATGGTTGGCAGCATTCTGTTGAATGACGTATCGGCTCTGCTGGACGAACTGGAATCGAAGGTCGTGCGAGGGGAATTTCGCCATCTCGTTCTAGATCGTTTGAGAAATACTTACTCTCGCGGCAGGACCTTCAGCGAAGCCTTCGGCGCGTATATGGCAGCGCTTTTTCAGGAGCAGGGGCTGGTGCTCTACGACGCTTTGACAGCCGGGATTAAGGATCAGCTGACCGCTGCCTACGAGACGGTTATCAAGAAACGTAAGGACATCGCGGAGAGGTTGCAACATCGGTCTCAGCAGTTGGAGCAGGCTAAGCTGAACCCCCAGGTCCAGGTATCGCCCGAGGAGACCTTACTTTTCCTGTTCGAGGGAGAGCACCGCTATAAGTTGGACTTCCTGGGCGGACGCTTCAAGACTCGCGGCGAGGCGACCCGCGAGTTTTCCGAAGACGAGCTGCTGGACCTGGTTCGGCAGGATCCCGAGGCCGTTGGACCTAACGTCTTGCTGCGCCCGATTCTTCAAGATCTCCTCTTCCCGACGGTGGCTTACGTGGCCGGACCTGCGGAAACGGCCTATTTTGCTCAACTCAGCGCTATTGCCTGCTACGGCGATGTCGAACCGATGGTCTTTCCACGGGTCGGGTTGACCCTGATCGATGCCAAAACCAAGCGCTTATTCGAAAAGTACCACGTCGGCGTTGAAGACATCGTGAACGCGTCGCCTCAGGACACCGTGTATCGATTCGCGAAGGACACCGAAGCGGGTGGGCTGATCCGGGACTTCGAAGCCTTGCAGGCGACCGTGGAGGCCCGAGTGGCCGAGATAGAAGACCAGATGATTTCGATCGATCCCGGAATGGCCCAGCTATTGCGGAATTCCGAAGCCAAGATGATCTATCAAGTTAAGAAAGTTCGAGACCGGTTCGTCAGGAATTTCGCGCTTCAATCGTCTCAACTGGCTCGTCACGTCGCGTTCCTGCACAACTCGGTCTATCCGGAACAGACGCTGCAGGAACGCCTCATCAACTTCAACCACTTTCTGATTCTCGAGGGTCCAAGCCTCATTGGCCGGATCCTGGACGCGATTCAACCGTTCTGCAAGGAGCACCAGATACTGTATGTTTCCACAAGTTGACGTTCTTGCTGTCGGCGCCCACCCGGATGATGTGGAGCTGGGCTGCGGAGGGACTCTTTTGAAGCTCCGTTCCCTCGGTCGCACGACCGGCGTTGTGGATCTGACCCGGGGGGAGCTGGGAACACGTGGGACGCCTGAGATCCGCCTGCGCGAAGCGGCTGACGCTGCCGCTATCCTTGGGCTTACGTTCCGTACCAACCTGGAATTAGAGGATGGCGAAATCCAGGTCGACAAGACCAGTCGAGAGAAGCTAATACGTATCATCCGGAGCTGCCGGCCGAGGATGGTCCTGACTCATTCTCCGGTCGGCCATCCCGACCATTCCAAGGCCACCAAGCTGGTGGAAGAGGCGGTGCATCACGCCGGACTGGCCCGGATCGACACCGGCCAGGATCGACACCGTCCGGATAAGATCGGGTTCTGGCTTCAACCCAACCATGTGGCCGTGCCCCAGGTCGTGGTCGACATTTCTGAGCATTACGAACAAAAAGAGGCGGCTATCCGCGCTTACAAATCACAGCTCTATGATCCTTCTTCCCCCGATCCCGAGAATTATTTGAGCAAACCTGATTTCCTGTCCCGCATTCGCAGTTTTCACCATTATCTCGGTAGTTCGGCGCGCTGCAATTATGCGGAAGGCTTTACCTTCTCCCGCCCGCCTCGCGTCGTGGATATATCCCTCTGCTGAGGACATAGAGGTCCGGCGCCGGAAGGCCGGCGGCGGACTAACGGAGCTCCGGACCGAAACTGAGAAGCTGTGAAAAAACTGAGCTGCCTAGCCGCGTAATCCGCGCCGCCATCCGCTGCTCGGTTACCCGGGGATGGCGCGGATAAGCAGCCCGTCTTCACCTTCTAAGGGATCACCGCCCAAACCGCCAGCGGCCTTTGACTGTCTGCTAAAGTGGTAGTAATTTACCATCCTGTTGATCCTATGTTTCGCCGTCGATACCAAACCTATGCCAAGCTGATGCTCGTCGCCGACGTTGTCGCCGGCGTTTTCGCTCTGTACCTGAGCTATCATTTTCGCTCCTATCTCGTTCTTATTGTCTCAAACGGCTGGGCGCAGCTCTTTAACCCGG
>DAOTAI010000106.1:0-12741 GCA_035593865.1 Acidobacteriota bacterium | reverse complement strand
GGCGGTCGTCATCGTCGTCGTGAACCACGTGGTACATGGTGATACCCCTGAAAAGACCGGATTTCGCCTGGATAATCTGAAGGCAGCTGCTGCCTGGTTCGGTCTTTTGACCCTGGCAGGCGCGGTGATGGTAACGGGCGCAGGATTCATCTGGGGTGACGTTCGACTTGATCGTGGGAGCGACATTTACGTTTATGTCGGTTGGGCGTTTCTACAACAGTACGTTCTGCAAAACTTCCTGCGGCTTCGATCCGAGGACGTTTTGTTGCGTCGCGGGCTACTCCCGTCATTGCTGGCGGCGCTTCTGTTTTCCGCATTTCACTGGCCGAACATCCCCTTGACGGTTCTTACCTTCCTGGCCGGCCTTTTGTGGTGCTGGTTTTACACCAGGACGCCTAACTTCATCTGTTCCTGGGCATCTCACACGATCCTGGCCGTGCTTCTCATGCTTTTTTTCAAGCATGATGTACTGGGCCAGTTTGGAGTAGGAAGGCCTGGTTATCGTTTCGACTTTTACGGCGCTGGTGTCAAGGTCGCTGCGGGCTACGATTCATCCGGAAGGCCGTTCATAGCGACCTTGCCAGGGCCCGACAAAGGGCATATTGCCCTGGTCAAGATCTTTACACCAACCGGTCACCTCTTGAATCAATGGGAGGCTTTTCCGAACCTGGATTTTTCCGGGGAGATTGCCGTTGGGGATCTGGGATTCGGACCGGGCGATGAAATCGCAGTTGCCCCCGGCCCCGGACGACGCAATCCCGGAATCGTAAAGCTGTTTACGCCGGAGGGGCAATTGCTCGATTCAATTCAAGCTCCGCTCCCCGAACTCGGCTACGGCGCTTGGGTGTCAATAAGCTGCCGCCGACTTTACATCGCGCCGGGGCCCGCACCGCTCAGTCCGCAGATGATCGTAGAGTACAGCCCCGCGACCGGGACGACGAGGACTTGGGAGTTTCCCGAATTGGGATTTGCAAACAGCATTCGTGCAGTCTCCCTTTGCGACTCGCCAGATGACTTTCCGACTTCACTGATTCTTTGGGCCTCGCCGATTGCGGTCAATCCTTCGACAGTGGTCTTTTACAACCTGGATGACAAGAGTCTTCGCCCGTCCCAGCCAATTCAAACGACTTTCGGCGCTAATGTCGCGCTCGTGCGGTTTGAAGAAGGAGATCCAGGGTTTGTCGTTGCACCAGGTCCTTTGATGGGATATCCACCGATGGTGGCGGTAGTCGATTTGAACGGGCGCGTGCGCCGAGAGTTTGTGGCGTTCAACGACCGGTTTGCTTGCGGAAGCAATATTGCCGCGGTCAATGTGGACGGACAACCCGGCGACGAACTGGTCTTGGGAGAGGGGATCGGCCCGGGAAGACCTCCACTGGTCAGAATTGTCGATCTTGATGGTCGGATCCTGAATTCCTTTAGTGCCTATACCTCGGCCGATTAAAGACCGTACCCCACGAAGGTCTGTAAGAATCGGGCGTCATCCGCTCCATCCGCGGCTTGTGCCCGCGGATAGCGCGGATTACGCGGATTACGCGGATAAGAACCGGGGTTTCTTCTTTACGCCTATCCACGGATGCGGCTTGCTATCTGTTTGCACTCCGCCGCTGGCGTTGATACCATCGCCGCCTGGAAAACAGGAGGAATTGATGATGAAAGAGCGTTCCGAATCCGAGTCCTCGCGTCGTGATTTTCTCAAGAGTTCGGCCGTAATAGCAGCTGCGGTCGGTGCCCAGGCGACCGGGCAGGCGCCCGCTGCGCCCGCACAAGACACTTCTAGCGCCGGCAAGAAGGATCCCTACGCCCTCGCGGCACGCTTTAACAAATTCCTTCGAGTAACCGACGTGGCCGATGGTCTGGACGCTGTCGGTCGAGCCGATCTCACACTCATGGATCCTGCCATAAGACCGCTTTGGATGGGGATGAGGTTTTTTGGTCCGGCAGTCACCATGCGCGTCGTTCCGACCAACCGAAGAATGCCCGTGATTTCAAGAGAGCAGGCGCTTGAGCAGCACGCCATATGGGCAAGGATGGGAGGCTGGCATGTTGATGTGAACCCCCACCTGAAGCGGGGTTGCGTCATTGTTATGTCAACCAGCGGCGCTCCGGAGTGCGGCTACTGGGGATCGAACAACAGCCTCGATATGATGAGCCGTGGTGTCGCCGGGATCGTGACGGACGGCTACTGCCGCGACACCGACGAGGTGATCATGCAGAAATGCAATGTGGCCTGCCGCGGCATTGGCAGAACGATCATTCCCGGCCGGGTCGAGCTGGTGGACGTTGAAGTTCCGGTGGGTTGCGGTGGCGTGATGGTGCGCCCTGGTGACATCGTCGGCTGCGACTGGGACGGCTGCGTGGTTGTTCCAATCGAGGTTGCGGAAGACGTCCTGGCTATTGCGGCACGCATCGCGGTTGATGACAAGAGAGGCCGTCGGCGGCTATATGACCGGCTGGGTCGCAAGCCGGACGAAACCGTAGACTGGGAAGCGGCCGCGGAATACTTCAAGGATTTGCTCTAGGCGGCCAGAGAGATCGGGCTGAGGACACCGGAGGGGGCCCCGAAGGGGTACATCGAGAACCAGGCGGAGCACCATCGGAAAAGGACGTTCCAGGAGGAATACCTGGATTTCTTGAAGAAGAACGGGATCGAGTACGACGAGCGGTACATTTGGTGATGCTGTCCTCCCACCCTTCCAGGGTGGGCAGTCGCTTAAGGCTCGATACCGGGGGTGTCGCCAAAAAAACGCTCCACCCCCGGCTACTCTCCAGGCACGCCTCCGGCGTGCCGTTAGTCGCCGGAAATGCATATTTTCGCCAATGTCCAGGGCACGCTTGCGGTGTGCCGCCTCTCCCAGGGTGAGAGTCTCATAACGCCGGCAACGTGTTCCTCGCCTCTACAGGATTGTGTATTTTCGAATAAGTCCGGGGTCGAATTCGGAGTCCGACCGCTTCGAGCGCTGCCGTTGCCGGCGCTTGGGTCGTTCTATCACCCCTGCTTGAAGGTCTCTTCTTCTTGCCAGGCCCGCCTTAGAAGATCTCGGACCTGTTCATCGGTGGTCTGGCTGAAATCCTCGTACCAGAGGCCCACTGCATGGAAGGGTTCCGGGGTAACGGGGCAGATGATTTCGTCGACCAGTGCTCGAAGTTCGTTGCACGTTTGGGCCGCCGCTGTCGGTACTGCGACTACCAACGTGGCCGGTTGCTGCTTTCTGAGGGCGAGAATCGCGGCTCGCATGGTTGATCCGGTTGCTAGTCCGTCATCGACGAGAATCACGGTTCGATCCCTGGCGTTGATCGGGGGCCGGTCGCCTCGGTACAGCCTCTCGCGACGGCGCAGCTCCTCTTGTTCTCTAGCGACCACTTCGTCAATCACCTCTTGAGGGATGGTGAGAGCCTGGAATACCTCTTCGTTCCAGACACGGACTCCGCCTGAAGCGATCGCTCCCATCGCCAGTTCCTCTTGTCCCGGCACCCCGAGTTTGCGGACCACGAAAACATCAAGGGGTGCGTGAAGTTTCTGTGCGACTTCGAAGGCGACGGGCACGCCGCCGCGGGGCAGGGCAAGCACAAGCGGGTTCGGACGGTTTGCATAAGCCCGGAGTTGCTCCCCCAGGATCTGTCCCGCCGACGTCCGATTCTTGTATTGTTCGGCCATTTCACATTTTTCCTCGGGCGGTCGCATGACTAACGCGTCCCGGGTTGCAAGTTACCTCGTTCGTCGGCCATGAGAGGGCGACAGCGGCGATCAGGGATAGAGACATTATCAAATAGCATCGGCGGTCGTTCAACGCAAACTTATCTCCTGCAACGCCAGAATGTTTTAACTCCCCGAATAGCCAGCCCACGGCTATAATCAGCGTCATGACCCGACGAGAATTCATTGGCACTACTGCAGCGACCACGGTTGGTTTCCGCCTTCAAACCGAACAAGAGTCCGATTTCCAGTCGCTGTTTGACGGGAGAAGCCTGGCAGGCTGGGTGATTTCGGACGGCCCCGAATCCGCGTTCTATGTCGAAAACGGGGAGATCGTGTCATCGCCCTCTTCGGGCTATCCGGCTTGGCTTCGCTCCACGGCGGAGTACGAGAATTTTGATTTTCGATGCGAGTTCTTCATAGCTGGCTGGATGGACGGAGGCGTTCATTTCCATGCTCCCCTGCACGGAAGGAAAACCTGGGTTGGCAAGCAAGTGAAGATTTTTCACCAATTGGAAGACGAACCTAAGTCCAACTCGATGGGCGCCATTTTTCCTGTCGTCGCCCCCCGTAAAGTGGTCGTGAAGAACAAGAAAGAGTGGAACAGCCTCCGGATTCTTTCTGACTGGCCTCGCCTGGCTGTTTGGGTGAACGGCGAACAGATCCACGATCTGGATTGTTCTCGTGAACCGGCACTGGCTGATCGCTTTCGCTCGGGTTACTTCGGGCTTTCCGGACTGAGTTACCCGCTGCGATTCCGAAATCTGCGCGTGCGAACTCTGCCGGGCCAGGAGAGGTGGGAGAACTTGTACAGCTCCATTTCGGACTTCGACCGCTGGTTTGTCTCGGAAAGCACGAAACACGCCCCTGCGCAGTTCCGGCCGTTGGGCTCAGTGATTCGAGCCGAGGGAGCTGGGCATCTTGCGACCAGGAAGCAGTACCGCGACTTCGAGCTTCAACTTTACGTGCGGGGTACCCGGGAGCATAACGGCGGGATATTGATCAGGTCGGAAGGAAAAGGCCTATCTGGCTCTCGGTACTACGAGATTCAGCTCCATAACGTAGAAGACGCCCACTATCCAACGGGGTCCCTCTACCACCACAAAAGAGCAATTTACCCTCGAATTTCAGACGATGAGTGGTTCCCTATGCAGATTCGGGTAAAGGGCCCGCACCTTCTCGTAAGGGTCAATGGTGACACGGTTCTTGAATACGACCAGTTAGAGAACCTCGAAGCCGGCCATATCGAGCTCCAGGCCCACCAACCCGGCAGCTGGCTTGAGTTCAAAGGCATTCGAATAAAAGAACTGTAAACATCCCCGACAAGTAACCACCGACAAGAACTGCCCCGTCGTGGGGAACTCAGCGACGACGGGGCGTTACTAACGGTAACCTTTCCGCTAGACACTTCCGTCAACGCCCGCAACAGGGCGATAAGGGTTCCGTCTTGCTGTTTTCAGGCAGGTATATCACGCCTCATCCCAGGCTCAGATTCTCTGTGAGGGGATCATGATGAAGGCGGCACAGATTGGACATCTTTAAGTAACCGCTACTGGTAGCAAAGGACAGTCATGAATACGTCTTTGCGGCTCTGCCGCGGCTCGATGCTTCTTTTCAGCTTTCTGTCGTACGGCCTGGGGCAGATGACCGACAAGGCCTTCCCCGAGATTCCTCCTTCAGTTCTTCCGGTCCCGCTGGAAGATTGGCACGACTCGGGCGACCCTATGGGCGCCAGGCTCTTTCGCACGACCTCAACTCGAACCCAGATTCAGCTCGGCGGTTTCTGGGACTTCCTGACCGACCCCGATGCGAAAGGCGAGTCGAATCGCTATTTCGCTTCTTTTCCGACTCCTGAGACGCGCATGTGGATTCCCGGCACGTGGAACTCTCATGCTCGTTACTGGCATTATGAAGGACCGGCTTGGCTTCGACGCAAGTTTGAAGTCCCTGCCGACGGCCGGCTCCGGCTTTATTTTTCCGGTGTGTTCTACTTGTCCAAAATATGGTTGGACGGTCAGTACATTGGTGAACATGAAGGCGGCTATACCCCCTTCTCGTTTGTTGTCGACAAGGTCGAAAAGGGGGAACACGAAATTGTGGTTTTCGCGGACAACCGGTTAAGTGATGAGACGCTGCCCAAACACGGGGTGGATTGGTTCCCGTACGGCGGGATCTATCGACCGGTTTATGCTGAGCTTGTTCCGGATCTCTTCATCGATAATTTTCATGTATGGACCGAACACGCAGGGCCCCAGGTGACTCTTCGCGTCAAGGCTTTCCTGAGGAATCGTTCTGGCCAGCCGCGCCGTGAACGGATAACGTTCCAGATAAATCATGACGTTCTCCACAGCCAGAAATACGACGTCAGCGGATCCGAACCGCAAATCACCTTCAGCGTGGTGCTTCAGAATCCGCGACTCTGGTCGCCCGACAGGCCTTACCTTTACCGTGCACGGCTTTCTCTTGAGGACAGTTGCGACGATCAATTCACGCGCTTCGGCGTACGCTTCTTTACCCTTGACGGGTTCAAGATCCTGCTAAACGGCAGTCGCTTCAGGCTGGCCGGAGCAAATCATCATGACGACCATCCGGATTGGGGGGCTGCGCTGCCTCCTCATATCATTCGTCAGGATATCGAGATACTGAAGAGGATGGGCGCCAACGCGGTTCGCAGTCACTATCCTACGTTCGAAATGTTCATGGACTACTGCGATGAAAACGGGCTGGTTTTCATGAGTGAAGTGCCGGCTTGGCAGTATTCGAAGCAACAACTGGCCTCGCACGCCATACAGAACAAGATCAAGTCCCAGTTCATGGAGATGGTTTACCGGGACATGAACCATCCGTGCGTTCTCACCTGGAGCCTGGGCAACGAATGGCCGGAATTTGAAGAATCCTATTCTGTCGTTCAATCGCTGGTTAATTTCGCCCGGAGTGTCGACAACACCCACTTCATCACGTACTCGACTGGAGGTGCTAAATTCGGAAAGGTTTCGGCGCTGCTCGATATCATTTCCACCAACTGGGCCAAGTTTCAGTGGTACGACCCCTTTACCTGCCTGGATTTGGAGGAAGGAAAGAAAAGCCTATCCGACCTCGACAAAATCCACGATGCGTATCCGAAAAAACCCGTGATCCTCACTGAATTCGGCGGCGCCGAGTCCCAAGCGGGTTGGCATAACTGGGGCAATGTGAAATGGAGCGAGGAGTACCAGTCGCGAAACGTGGCCGATTCGGGTCTTTACGGGCTCGAGCGAGATTGGATCTCGGGCGGGTGCGTCTGGCAGTTTTGTGATACACGCAGTGCGCCGTCGCGGTTCCTGGCAGGACGGTTGCGCGGCTGGAACGCCAAAGGGGTGGTGGATTCCTATCGGGCGCCGAAGATGGCCTTCTACGCCTTGCAGGAACTGTTTCATCGTTATGCCGCACGAACGCGGGACACTCAGACCGGCAAAGGTGAGGACAGGCTGCACCATCCCGCTCGAATCCCGCTCGACGTCACGGGATCAGCCCGGTGAGAACGGAAGGAGCAACGGCTAAGAAACCGGAGACCGTTCGGGTAAAATGCAGGGGTGGCGACCCGAGTTCTAATCAGCGAGGCGGTCAAGCGGACTCTCCTTGCAGCATCGGCGCAAAAGCGAGCCATTTACCGAAAAGCTTTCGAGTTCCTTGAGAATGGTCTGTGGGACGGCGGCCTGCGAATCAAGAAGCTGCGCGGTCTCTCCAACAAAACCGTGCTCGAAGGGCGACTGGGGCGAAGCGATCGGCTGTTAATGACCCTGGGAAGAGAGGCCGGCGAGGATGGCGAGCCCGTGCTTCTTGCGTATGTCTGGGCCATCGTCGAGCACGATCGCGTGGATGCGCAAGCACGCGCCATACTTCCTGAGAACGCTCCTTTTCTTTCGTTCAAGCCCTGGGTGACTTCGGAGGAATTTGATGTCGAGCTGGAGCGGCTTGACGAATCCTATATTACTCAAGAGCCCATTACAGCACGTCTAGGCCAGGAAACCAGTGCACAAAAATGGTTTGTTCTCGACGAAAAGGAATGGAAACGCGTGCTCCTGTATTCTCGGGGCGATTTCGATATCTTCCTTTACCTGACTCCGGAACAAAGAGAGTTGTTGCGCACTCCTCCCCCGGTTCTGGTTTCGGGCACTGCCGGCAGTGGGAAAACCACGATGGCGGTTTATTATCTGGCTCATCCCCGCTATGCGGCCAGTTCCCGGCTCTTTCTGACTTACAACCTTCACCTGCGCAATTTCTCTGAACGCCTTTATCGAAGCCTGGTTTCTCTGACCGATCGAACCGGCGGGCCGGCCCCGGAGTTCTTGACTTTCAAAGAGCTGTGCCTCCGTCTTCTCTCGGCCGAGTCACGCAATCGGTTCGCACCAGAACGTGAAGTGAAACTCGATACTTTCAAGGAAATGATCCGGCGGATGCCGGGCGCCGCCAAGCTTGACGCGGCTTTGGTCTGGGAAGAAATCCGATCGATCATCAAGGGTGCGAAGCCGCAGCTGGACGCACGCGTCCTTCGCGGCCTGGTCGCCAAGCTTGAAGCCGGAATGGAAGGCGCCTCGTTGGTGGCTGAGCTGCGCGAAGAACTTCTTGCCCTGAAGCACCTCAGCCTCGCGGAAAAGGCCGAGTCGACGGCCCAACGCCTGATGGGGTTGGGCCTGCGCGAAATCGCCGCTGACCTTTCAAAGCATCTGGAAGTTCGTAAACCGGCACTGGTTCGCACCTTGAGCGTGCTTGCCGGTGTGGTGGACAAACACGAGGCTGACTTCAGGTCTCCCCTGATGACCTTTGCCGAATACGAGAGGCTCGGACGCAAGCGCGCCCCTGCTTTTCTCCAGGATCGCGAACACATTTACCAGATCGCCGAGTGGTACCAGAAGAACCTGAACGAGCACCGCCTGTGGGATGAAATCGACTTGACGCGGGCCGCCATACGCGCGCTGGACAAGCGGGCCGCCTCGCTGAAGCCCTACGACCTGGTCTGCTGTGACGAAGTTCAGGATTTCACCGACATCCAGCTCTCACTCATTGTCCGGCTCCCCAGCTATCCCGGCAACCTGGTCCTGTGCGGCGATCCTAAGCAGATCGTCAATCCAAGCGGCTTCCGATGGGAGGAAGTCAAAGATCTTTTCTACGACCGTGCGATACCAGTTCCGGCCGTCCACCATTTGACTCTGAATTTCCGTTGTGTTGGAAGTATCGTGCTGCTCTCCAATACTCTCCTCGAGTTAAAGCAACGCTTACTGGGAGTTCGCAGCGATGAGCGACTGGACGACTGGAAGTTTCAGGGGAGACCGCCTTTCCTGATTGAAGAAGTGTCACCGGAGGAATTGATCGAGACTCTCAGAATCACGGCCCCGGACCGGGTGGTGTTGACCCGTTCGGACTTCGATCGGGATTTTTTGAAGGAGCAACTCGGAACCGAATTGGTGTTCACGATCCAGGAGGCGAAAGGACTGGAATTCGGCACCGTTGTGCTTTGGAAATTTGGTGAGGATGCATCCGTTAACGCACTCTGGACACGTATGCTTTCGGGGGACGTCGAACGCCTGCACGACGCCCAGATCCGACACGAAATCAACCTCCTTTATGTGGGAATCACCCGCGCCCAAAAGGATTTGATCCTTTATGACGGCCCCGTCCCTTCACCGATCTGGTCCTCGCCGTTGTTTGAAGACCTGATCCATCGAAGTTCGTCATTGGCTTTCGTTGACGAGGCTTGGCGAACTACCTCTTCACCGGCGGACTGGGAGAGGCAGGGCGATTACTTCATGGACTTTGAACACTACCGGGCCGCTGCCGAATGCTACAGGAACGCGGACTTGCCGCAACGGATGGCTCACGCTCGGGCCTTGGCGGCAGAAAAGGTGAAAGACTTTGAAACGGCAGCGGGATGGTGGGATAAAGCCGGCGAGCCGCGGCGCGCGGCAGAAGACTACGAGCGTGCCGGAAAGCAGGGATTGGCACTCCCCATCTGGCAAAAGCTGGGTGAACAGGAGCGGGCCGAAGATTGCCGCCTGCTCCTGTTGGAGGAGGAGGGCCACTTCGCAGAGGCGGCTACCGCCCGTGAAAAACGAAAAGAATACGAGAAGGCCATCGAGAATTGGCGAAAAGCCGGGTGTTACGACCGTGAAGCAAAGCTCTGGGAAAAGTTGAAAAACCCCGCCAAGGCTGTCCAGGCTTACGTGAAGGCACGCGATTTTCAGAGCGCCGCCAAACTTTACCTGAAGTTGCGTCGGAAAGAGGACGCCGCTCGCTGCCTGGAAGATGGCGGCCGGTTTGCTGCCGCCATGGATCTCTGGCGGAAACTGAAGATGCCCGACGAACTCCTTCGTTGCGCCAAACACTCGCGAGATCCACTGCTTATTGGTGAAGCCCACGAACATCGCAGTGAATGGAGGCAGGCGGTTGAATCCTATCGGCGATCCCGGGATCCCGAACGAAGAGAACGATGGCAGGCTGAGGCCGCCTTGCCGGCCCAGACCAGGCGCGCCTACGCTCGGAAGGCGGTGCGGCTAGAGCTCCTGGAGGCCAAAGGAGCGGGTGAGGCCTGGCTAAAAGCAGGGGAACTTGAGCTGGCCGCGGAGGCCTTCGGAAGAGAGGGTGATTTCGACATGGCGGGAAAGCTTTACGCCAGGCGAAAGCGCTTCCTGGACGCTGCTGCTATGTATGTGCGCAGCCCAAATGATCGGGCCGCCGGCTACAAGGCCCTGGAGGACTGCTATTGGCGATCCCGGTCGAGATCGACGCACATCTCATCCGACGTGTGGGCAGGTCTGGCGCGGAACCTACGTCATAGCAAGGAATTCGAGGCGGCGGCCGCCATCTATTCGGTCCTGAGAATGCACGAAGACGCCGGTGCTTGCCTGGTCCAGGCAGGACGTATCGAGGACGGATTCAATCGATGGCTGGAGTGGGGCTATTACGAGTCCCTGGTGAACAGCGTGATGGTAAGCGGCCACTACCGGATAGCTATCTCACTTATGGAGGTTCACCTGCAAAGCACCGAGAGCGCGTACTACAATTGGGAAGCCGGAGATGCCTTCGCGAGAATCGTCTCCGACTGGAGTGATGTAGAAGGCCCCGAAGTTGTCAGACCACAAGTCGTGCCCATGTTGGAGAGGCTTTCCTATTGCCTGCCCTTCGATTTCCTGGCCGAGATCCTTGTGCCGCTCGGCTGGATGGACGTTATTGCATCCGCCCGGGAAACTCGGCGCTGGAGCCAGTGGACCGGCTCTCCTTACGCCGAACAGCGCCGGCTGGAAAGGTGGCACCGGCAAGCTCGCGAACTGGAGAATGCCGGAGATGTCGTGGCGGCCGGTATGTGGTATCTAGGCGCCAAAGACTACAGTTCCGCGAAACGGTGCTGGGCCGGTCTGGAGCCTAATGAGCGTAACTTAAGCTCGCTGTGCGCGGCCGGCTACTACGAACGTGTCGCGGACTTTCACCTCAGCCGTGGAGACTTGCAGGAGGCCGGCGAGGTCCTTTGCCGGGGTGGTGACATTGCTCGCGGCGCCCCCCTGCTCGAGCAAGCGGGATGCCTTTTGGATGCCGCCGACCAGTATAAGGAAATCGGCGATTTCGAAAACGCCTGCCGCCTGTACTTAAAGGCGAACTCCAAGAAACAAGCGGCTTCCATGCTCGAAAAGCTGAAGCGATGGGCGGAAGCGGAAGCCCTCTACATAGAGCTCGGCAACGAGAAACGTGCCGCCGCCTGCGCCAAGAAAGCCAAGGCGGTCAGAAGTCAGAAGAAGCTCTTCTGATGCGGTTCCTCGATTTGCGGTTGTATTTCTTCAACAATCCGCGCAGAATTCCGGGTCATGGACCGCAGGCAATTCTTCCAAACGACCGCCGCTGGCATGATCGGCGCCTCACTCGTCCAGCTGAAGCGTCAACCTAATATCGTTTTAATTCTAGCCGACGATCTGGGGTACGGAGATCTGGGCTGCTACGGGCAGAAGAGGATCAAAACACCGAACCTCGACAGACTGGCCGCCGAGGGGATTCGTTTTACCCAGGCGTACGCCGGAAGCACTGTCTGCGCACCCTCGCGCTGCTGCCTCATGACTGGCCTGCACACCGGTCACGCCCGAACTCGAGGAAACAGGTCACCGGATCTGCCGCTGCGTCCCGAGGATGTGACCGTAACCGAGCTACTCAAGAAGGGCGGTTACCGAACGGGTCTATTTGGAAAGTGGTCGCTGGGTGAGTTGGGGTCCACCGGATATCCTTTGCGGAAGGGCTTTGATGAGTGGTTTGGCTATTTCAGCCAGCTCCATGCCCACAATTATTACCCGGAGCATCTTCTTGACCAGGAGACTGCCTACCTGCTGCGCGGGAATTTTGGAGCGAAGAGAACTGAGTATGCGCCCGATCTCTTTACGGAGCGAGCACTGAAATTTGTCGAGAATAGAGACGATCGTCCCTTCTTCCTGCATGTTTGCTACACATATCCCCACGCCAACAACGAAATGGGTCGCGATACCGGGGACGGCATGCAGACGCCCAGTCATGAGCCGTACGATGCGGAAGACTGGCCTCAGCCAGAGAAGGGCTTTGCAGCCATGATCACCCGCATGGATCGGGATGTCGGCCGCATCTTGGACGCTCTCAAAGCCCGCGGAGTTGATCGCAACACGCTGGTGATCTTCGCGAGCGACAACGGACCCCATAGGGAAGGAGGGCATGACCCCAACTTCTTCTCCAGCAGCGGCCCTCTCCGGGGGATCAAGCGAGACTTGTACGAGGGAGGTATTCGTGTGCCGGCCCTGGCATGGTGGCCGGGCACGATCCGGGGTGGTCAAGTCAGCGATCAGGTATGGGCCTTCTGGGACGTGCTCCCGACACTGGCGGAACTTGCCGGAGTTCAGGCTCCGTCTGGCTTGGATGGTCGCTCTATTGTTCCGGCCCTTTTGGGGAAGGAATTACCTCAACACGAGTTCCTTTATTGGGAATTTCACGAAGGCCGATTTGCTCAAGCCGTTCGGTTCGGGGATTGGAAGGCCGTGCGCCTGAATCCTGAACAGCCC
>DAOTAI010000105.1:0-12750 GCA_035593865.1 Acidobacteriota bacterium | reverse complement strand
GACGACCACCGCCGACACAAGAATCATCGCAACCAAGGCACAAAAGCAGTTCTTGAATCTCATCTCAATCTCCATTGTCGTTCACGCTACAGTCTTACTCAAATTCTGTTTTCGCGCCACTCGCTGCCCGCAGCTTCCAAGGCGCTTATTGTAATCAGCTCGAATCCTTGGTTGACTGATATTAACAGGCTTTATGGAGGTGACGGATGCGGAGTTATTCAGTAATACATATCCGGGACAATCAGACCAAGTGGCTTTCCGTGCTGATTGGCGGGTCATTTATCGGCTTGGCACTGGCTAGATTCTCGCGTCTGTCCTGGGTCTTTGGCGCTTTGGGCGCCTACCTGGTTTACTGCGGTGTCTCGAGTGAGTCCGAGGCTGAGCACCATCCCGAACTGACGTTCAAAAAGGATATTGTTCAGGAGGCATCCGAGCAGTCCTTCCCGGCTAGCGATCCTCCGGCCTGGACGGCAGGACCAGCGAACAATTGGATTTGATGATTGGGCGTTGACCATTCCGTAGACAGGCGCAATCCTATCAAGAGTTGCGCGCCAGGCCGCGCAAATCATCAACCATGAATCATCGAACGGTTACCGATCTGGTATTTGCCCTTGAAGAGCTCCGGGAATCGAGCGGCATCGTCATTCCCACCTTTTTCCCAACCTCTGACGACCGTGAACTTGCTGCGCGACTGCTTTCCGATACGGTCTTGGGTTGCTGCCGGCAAACCGGCTCTCCATCAAGGGTCTGTATTAGTGTCGACGGCATCAATCCAGCCGTTGAAGTAGCCAGGCGTCTGTCGGAAGCGTACGGAGTAAGGGTCGTCGTTTCCCCCCGTAACAGGGGCAAGCTGGGCGCGGTACAAGCCGGCTTGGAGAGCCTGGCAGAGGACGATTCCCTGCGCTATTTCATTTTGGTGGACCAAGACGCGGATCATTTCCCTAACGAGATGGCCACTTTCATCCGGGTGACACGGCACGTGGCGACCACGGCGGGAGTCGACCGAATTCTTGTCTTAGGCCGAAGGAGCAGCCGTCACCATCCCATGGGTTACCTGCGAGGAGAACTGGAAGAACTGGCCGATCGGATGCTGATCGACTGTCTGCATTACTATGCGGCTCAAACAGGCAGGCCGCTTAATCTCCAATTCGCGATGCTCCTTGACGAGTTTCCCGATTTTCACAGCGGATACAAGCTACTGACGCGTGAAGTTGTGACGTCGATCCTGGCGAATGGTTTCCCACTTGAGGGACTGCCGGAAGAAGCCGTCTACCGGCACGCTGTCGAAGCGGTGTTGGTCGTTGAAGCGCACCTAGCCGGCGCCCTGCTGGCTTCGGCGCCTCGCACAACCATCAATGAACAGCCGGTTACGGCTTTCGGACAACTCAACCGTTGCCGGCTGATCAGTGACAAGATCGTATGGCCGGCTCGCCGGCTGCAGATTCCTCCGAAATTCGTTGGCCAGTGGCTCGACAATCACCTGGCGCGACTGCGCCTGTCCACGCTGGTGCCGAGCGGAAAAGAGGAATTGTTAGAGATCAGAAGATTGGTGCGCCGGTCGATCGACCTGCCCGACGCAACGAATGATATTGCAGGCCCTGCATTCTTGTAGGCAAGTTTGCTTGAGAAAGTGTGAAAGACTGGAAGGATTTACTTCCATTCTGGGCGTTTCGCCGAGTCTTTCACACCTTCTCTACCGCCATCAGCCGCTGTCAATCTGCTACTTCTTGGCCGGCGGGGTCTTCTCGATGACGACGAGAACCGCCTTGGCGTTTTCCAAGTGCGCTGAATCTTTCCCGATCTCGGTGTACTTGGTCAACATTGATTTGGCCTTGACCGGATCGTTGTCGTCATAGAAGTAGATCATGCCCAGTTCGTAGTGTGATTCAGGGTGCTGAGGATTCGCCTTAAGCGTCTCTTCAAACAGGGCTTTGGCCGGCGCCTTCTTGTTTTCCTTCATCATTGCAGCAGCGGCCTGATAAAGCGCCTCGTCGATCGGTTCGGACCCGTCCTTGTACGCAGTGGTCAAAACCTGGACGCCCTCCTTGGTCATGTCCTTGGAGAAGTAGTAATCCGCGAGTTCTTTGGCGTACTGCGCCTTGTTCTTGTCCTGGCCGGTCTCGATGGCTTTCTGGTAGGCCTGCACCGTCGGTTCATCATGGTTGAGCTGGCGGTGGGCGCGAGCAATCCCCGCCCAAACAGCACCCTGAATTTCAGGCGGCGCCTCGGCCTGCACCTTCTGATATTTCGCTAACGCCTCTTCGTACTTGCCCTGTTTGAAGGCTTCGTCGCCTTCCGCCAGCGTCTGCTGCAACTGCTGCATGATCAGGGCCTTTTCGTTTTGGAGAAGAAGGCGTTTGAGTTCCTGAATGTTCTTGTCGTTGGGGGCGATCGCAAGGGCCTTGTCAATCGTCTTTTTCGCGTCCTCGAAGCGTCTGAGCTTAGCTTGCGTGAGAGCTAGATTATAGAGAGTCCCCGAATCATTCGGCACGAGCTTGGATAGCTCTTCCAGCTTCGTGACCGCCACCTCATTATTGCCTTCACGGAGAGCCGCGTCCGCTTCCATCTGGATTTTCATCGCCGGGATGGTAGTCAGGAATCTCCGAAGGGAGGTGATCATCTCGTCATAGGGCCCCGCTTGTCCAGGGTCGACGGTCAGTTTCAAAGCTTCGACGTTCTCGATAGCCTTGTTGATCTGCTGCTCCGCCAAATCCCACTTCTGCTGATTGGCATAGGCCAGGGCAAGGTTTTGCCGGGCACCAGGGCTGGTGGGATTGATAGTCAGCGCCTGCTGTAGCTTCTCTGCTGCTGACTCGAACTCATTTTTCTCAAGCAGAGAGACCGCTTCCTTAAACAGCTCGTCCACCTTGGCGTGGGCGGCCGGGTCTTCGAAATAGAACTGTTTGGTGGAGTCTCCGACCTTGAACTTGAGATCCAGAGTCTTCTCTTCGCCCCCCTTTAGCGTGAAGAATTCGACGAGGATAGGTTCATAACCCTCTCCCCGGGCAACCACGCGAAAGATACCTTCAGGGAGCTTCTTGAATTCCGCGACGCCCTTCTTGTTGCTCTTTTGCGCGACCACCTTTTGGGCTTTCAACTCCTGAGCAAAAACCTGGATATTAGCTACAGGTTCTCCGGATTCCGTAGTGCAGTTGACAAACAATTTGGCATTGGCCGCTGCCGCCGGGAACGTGACAAGCGCCCAAGTGAGAAAAAACAGGAGCGTACCGCCTGTTAATCGCATCTTTATGGATCTCCTATCCTATTTAATCAGGACCTAACGAGTTTAGACGAGCGAACCGTTGTCGGGCAAGTGGAGCAAGCGAAAATAGAAGGGTATGAAGAGAATGCGGTATCTGCTCGAATCCGCTCAATTCGCCTGATCCGCGCCATCAGCGTGCCCTCTTCCCCCGGGAAAGGTGCGGATTACGCAGATTACGAGGATTACACGGCTTCCTACAGGGGGCGATTTGTTGTTGGCGTGACTGGGACGGTGAGGGTCAAACGCGTGCCCTTGCCTGCCTGACTGTTGATCGCCATTTGTCCACCCATCAGCTCCATTCGTTGACGGATGCTGAAGAGACCGTAAGCGCTGTGCGATGGTTCGCTGCTCAGCTTGCGCCGGTCCAGGCCGACACCCTTGTCAGCCACCACTATCTCGAGTTGGTCTCCGTGGATACGTCTTAACCTGACAGTTGCCGACTTGACCTTCGCGTGTTTAACCACATTAAAGAGCAGTTCCCGCACGGATTCGAACAGCAGGACTTTCAACTTGGGCTCGACCATCGCCTCCTCTTGCAACTCCAAGTCAACCTTCAGCCCGTGCTTGTCTTCCATCCAATCTGCCAGCCACTCGAGACTCTCCGAGAAACCGCCAACATGTAGTACGGGAGGGCTGAGTTCGGCCGTGAGAGTGCGCGTACTCTGAATGCACTCATTGATCAGCTCCCCGATTTCTTTGATCTGGTTTTCAGCCGTCTCGTTGCCGACCCGCAGGGCGTGAAGCCTGAATTTGGCTCCGACAAGCAACTGCTGAATGTGATCGTGCAGGATTTGGGCAAGCCGCTGTCTCTCCCGTTGCTCAGCCAATGTCAGCTCGCCAGCCAGCGCTCGCAGACGGTCTCGGCTCTCACGGAGAGCTTGACGGGTCCGCAGGGCAACCAAGCCGTAAGCGAGATCATCGGCCAAGTCTGATAGAGCCCGCAACTGCGAATCTGTAAACGCCAGCGTGCCTGCCGTGTAGATCGTCAGAGAGCCAAACACCTGACCGCCTTGCTTCAGGGGAAGTGCGATCGATGATCGGAAACCTCGCTGCAGGGCCTCATCCCGCAGGGGGGCAAGATTGGGATCAGTTTGAAAGTCTCGGCCGAACTGAATTGTCCCGGTTCGGATGGCAGTGCCCGTCGGCCCTTTGCCGCGATCATCGTCCGCCCACGTTATCGCCGCTGTCTTGAGAAAACCTTCTTCATGACCAGCCCAAGCGACTGGGCGGACTGTCTTCTCGCGATTGTCCTCGCGCATTCCCACCCAAGCCATTCGGTACCCGCCGACCCTGATCGCAATCTCGCAAACCTCCCGCATCAACTTGGGCTCGTCGTCGATCCGAACAATCGCTTCATTACACTCGCTCAGCATTCGCAAAATCTGGTTGGTCTGCTGCAGTTGCAACTCGGCCTCCTCACGCCGCTGGATCTCTGAGCGGAGTTCATTGACAACGCCTCCCAGCTCGGTAGTGCGGTCGCTGACTTGCTGCTCCAAAATCCGCTGTGCAGCCATCTGCAGCTCTTCTGCCCTTCTTCGTTTCGTTATGTCGCGAAGCACAGCCAGGTGCCGACCCGGGCGAATATTGGCGACGGCGTAGATCTCGACCAGGAGACGCGCGCCGTCCGGGCGAGCGATGGCAAACTCGCCCTGGTAGCACCCCTCCTGCTTGAAGTTGCACCAGACACGCTCACATTCCCCGCCAGGCTCGATGAATTCGCTCAATCGGCGGCCGACCAGCAGATCTTCAGATATCCCCGTGATCCTCTCGGCTGCGGGATTAGTCTCGACACAGACTCCCTCGTTGTCGGCGATAACAATGGCGTCCTGCGAGGCGGTAAGGACCGCCCGGAGGCACGATTCGCTTTCCCGCAAGGCCTCCTGCTGCCGTCTGAGGTGCTGCAATATCTCTGTGGAGGGGTCTACTTCACACTGGCCGATGGCATGCAACGCCTTCTCTGGCTCGTTCAGTGTGCGACCAAGCTCCGTGATTTTCATCCCTGTCGGCGTCTCGATGGTCTTCTTTTTCCTACTCGTCATGGACGGACCTCAAATTAAGTCCCACCATCCGCTTGAATATCGATCACCTCGATACAGCGATTGTTCGCCAGATGCTTCTGGCAGATTCTCTCAAGTGTCCATCAAAGAGCTGATTATCGCTTCTATCCCGCGTGGCTCACCTCGGTGAGGCTGATGAAGAAGACCGTTAATTGCCGCTTGAGGAGTCAATGAGCCGGGTCAACATAGAAGTGATTTTGACCGTATTGCCGATCGCTGTTGCTCTGAAACGCTTCTTAATTCTGATCCCTTACAGCCGCATATTCAAGTAATACCTGCATGGAGGGTAACACGCTTGGAATTCGAGGTTTGGCTACCAAAACAGAACTGTTTCAGGCTGACTCTGAGAAGTTCGTAATATTCCTCATTCCTGATTCTTTCGTGCTTCCACCTATCGCCCAGGACAAAATAGCACTCTCCGCAAGTCTCTCATCACAACCTTTTTGCCCCTCCCTTGGTCTTATGATGGTGTTCAGGGAGCGATAACGAAATGGACCTGGACGAAAAGGAGTTGATCGTGGGAGCCCAGCGAGGGGACAAGACTGCTTTTGAGCAGCTGGTCTATCGGTACGATCGAAAAGTCTTGGCGCTGGCCGTTTCGTACACGAGCGATGAAGAAGACGCCAAGGATGTATACCAGGAGGTCTTCATCCGCGTCTACAAAGCTCTTCCCGACTTTCGATTCGAGAGCAAGTTCTCGACCTGGCTTTACAGGATTGTCGTGAATGTGTGCTTGAGCCACCGCAGTCGCTTGCAAAACCGGGAGCACCAGTCGCTGGATGCCATTAAGGATGAGGACGGCAGGCCCGGGACTCTCGAGCTGGTCTCGCCCGAGACGCCGTCCGACCAGAAGACGTTCGGAAAGGAGATATCGCGTCATCTGCGAACTGCGATCGGAACGCTTTCGCCGCAGCAGCGACTGGTCTTTACGCTTCGACACTACGAAGGCTACAAGTTGAAGGAAATCGCCATGCTGATGAACTGTGCTGAAGGCACGGTAAAGAAGTACCTGTTTACTGCCACGGAAAGGCTCCGGGATCAACTCCGGCCTGTCTTTGAGTAGCCGGATGGGCAGATTACGAGGTTGACTATGAGGCACCAGAAATTCAAGGAGTGGATTCCATTACTGGTTTACGACGAGTTGGATGACGCTCAAAGGGCCCTTACTGAGAAACACCTGGCGACATGTGCCGAGTGCCGTCAACAGCTGGAAGAAATCAAGGAACTCACGGAGGTTGCCGGCGCGGCCCATGAACCGCCAGATGATCTGTTGCGCCAGGCGCGACGCGAATTGCGAATTGCGTTACGTCATCAGCATGAATCGTCGCGCGGCTGGATACCGAAATGGAATTGGCGTGTCCTTGTTCCCAGTTATCAGACGGCGATTGCAGGAGTTGTTTGTCTCGCATTAGGGCTTGTTATCGGGCGGTTTTACGACAACCAATCGCCGGGTGAGCACGAGATTCTTCAGCTTCCCGTTGCCGGTCAACTTTCGGCTTCCAGCAACGACGATATCTCTATCGGCAATATTCGCTTCATTGATGCAGACGCCACCGATGGAGATGTCGAGTTTACCTATGAGGCCACCAAGCCGGTTCGTGTCCGAGGCAGCATTAATGATCCTGCCATCCAGAACCTCTTGAGCGTGGCCTTAATCGAGGCCCAGAATCCGGGTGTCAGGCTGAGAGCCGTCAATGTTCTCAATACGGATCAATTGAAGCAACCGGACGATGACATCAAGCGAGCATTAATCACTGCTTTGAAGACCGACGAGAACAACGGGGTTCGCAGGCAGGCTTTGGCTGCTCTTCAAAACTTCCCTTATGACAAGCAGGTTCGCGACGCTTTGCTTTACGTCCTGAACCATGATTCGAATCCAGCCATGCGGATAGCGGCGATCGATGCGATCAGCGCCAGGCATTACGTAGATCCCGAGGTGCTGAGGGTTCTCGAGGAAAAGATGTACACCGACGGCAATGAGTACATCCGCTTCCGCTCTCGAGCCGTCGTTCAGGAGGCTAAGCAGCAATGAAAACCAATCAATGGCTCTTTCTAACTGTTTTGGTAGTTGTCGTCACACTGTCCGTTGTCCCGGCTCAGGCTCAGGCTTCGAGGACATTTGAGGTCGGGGCCGGCGGCTCTCTGGTCATGAAAGTCGTGGGTGATGTCGCGTTGACGACGTCGCCCGCACGTCAGGTAGAGGTACAAGCCCTGGGCATCAGCCAGCAAGACCTGGCTGATTTGAGCATGACCCAGGAGGGAAACACTGTACGAGTTGAGTTTCGGCCTCGAAACGGTCATTCGCGGAATATTCGGTTTAACGTCGCTCTGCCGGATCATTTTGACGTCGACTTGACGACGGCGGGGGGTGATGTCTCCCTTGAGGGCAATCTGACGGGCAGACTCGTCGGGAAGACCGCCGGCGGTGACCTGAATATCGGTAATGTCGATGGAGTCGTCGATCTGAGTACCGCCGGCGGAGACATTACCGTGGGCCAAGTGGGCGGCGACGTCGTTCTGAAGACGTCAGGCGGTGATATCCGCCTGGAATCGTCCGAGGGCCTGGTACGGGTTTCGACATCCGGCGGCGATATCGTCATCGGAGACGTCGGAAAATCGCTGGAGGCAAAAACCTCCGGTGGCGACATCCGCATCAACAATATTACCGGGGACGCGACGGCGTCAACCGCAGGCGGCGACGTCCGAGTAGGCATAGTATCGGGAAGCGCGAAGCTGTCAACGGCCGGAGGCGATATCGAGTGCCGTGGCGCAACCGGGGATATCAAGGCGAATACAGCAGGCGGCGACGTTGTTCTGAGAGACATCTCCGGCTCACTTGAAGTCTCAACTGCGGGCGGCGACATACGGGCGGATTTCAGCCCTGATGGACAGGGTACGAGTTCCCTGACCACCGCGGGCGGGGACCTTTATATAACGCTCCCGGAAGGCGCCCGAGCACGCATCGAAGCGACGATCAAGATCTCTGGCCGCTGGTCCACCCATCGCGACGAGTATCGGATTACCTCAGACTTCCCGGCAACGACGGAAGTGATGGACGACCAGGCCAGAGAGATCCGTGCGGTTTACGAGATCAATGGCGGGGGCGAAGTTATCAAAATGCGCACTGTCAACGGAAACATCCACATTCACAAAAGGAATTAAGACGATATCATCCGCGCCATCCGTGTCATCCGTGCTATCCGCGGGTTCGACCCCAGATAGCACGGCTTGCTATTTACGGCGAAGACCCCTACGCAAATCTTTCTCCTGGATGCTCGTAAGGCGCCCGGTACGGGCGCTTAATTAGAGCTGCAGCAGCGGCATTGTTGGTTATCTGCTCTTTTTGTCCGTCCCATTCGATCCTGCTCCCCACCTGATAAGCGATCATCGCCAGTTGGACCGTCGTCGTGGAGTAAAAGCCGTCAAGGACATCGCAGACCGGTTTCCGTCGCGTGCGCACGGCTTCGAGAAAGTTGGCCATATGCAGGACGCCCATTTTAGGAGTCACCGCATCAACTACTTTCCGAGGAGAGTCGTCGCCTTTCGGAATGACCGCCCAACGGTCGTCAGCGATGTAAACGGTCTCCTTCTCCCCGTAGAAAATCGCGCAGTTGTCAAGATCTTTCGTGTACTCGCTCGCTCCCCAGATGCGATGACTCCAAGTGACCGGACATTGTTCGAAATCAAACTGAACATTCAGGACATCAGGTGTGGTGATCTTGTCCTTCAGATGAAAAATCCCTCCCATCGCCTGGACGGATACCGGCACTGTCGCTCCAAGAATGGTCCGAATGGCATCGATCCAATGAATCCCCCAATCAACCAGGTGCCCGTTCCCGTAAGCAGCTTCGAGTCGCCAGCTGATATGGCCGATATTCGGCGAATACGGAAGCTTGGGTGCAGGCCCACACCAGAGATCCCAGTCCAGCGAGGCAGGCGGATCCTGGACGCTGGTATCTTTTGGTTGCGCCGTGTAGTTGATTTGAGCATGGACCTGAACGATGCGTCCGGCGTGGCCGGCTTTTATGTATTTGCTCGCCTGGATGGTAGCCAGACTCTGACGGCGCTGAAAACCGATTTGAACCACCCTGTCGCTCTCCGCGGCGGCGTTGACCATGGCGCGTCCTTCCCGGATGTCGTAGGCCAGCGGCTTTTCGCAATAAATGTCGAGGCCTTTCTCACAGGCAGCCAGGAAGGGAAGTGCGTGCCAATGCGGCGGAGTGGCGATAATGACCGCATCCAGGCCAGGGACTTCCAGCAGCTCGCGATAGTCCTTAAAGGTCTTTGCGGGGTCGGCCTGTTGCTTTTGAACTTCGGCTGCAGCATCTTCCAGATGCTGCGAGTCGACGTCGCATAAGGCCAGAACGTTGATTCCTCCGACCTGCATCGCCGCCTTCAGGTCCTGCATACCCCACCAGCCGCAGCCGATCAAGCCGATCCCCAGCCTGCGGTTGGGGTCTTGAGCCCCGCCGACCACCCTGGCGGCTTGCTCCCCGGGCGGCCGAGACTGGCCTTGAACCATTGCGGCTGATGCTGATACGGCTGTTGCTGCCCCCAAAAAGTCGCGCCTGTTAATGGATTTCATGAGTGCCCCCTGCCTCTGGTTTCCATTTTACGATTATCGTCAAAGATAGAACCGGGCAATCAGGACTCAGAAGTAAGACAGATTAGTGCTAGACTTCGCTCTCATGCGGATGCGATTGCCCCTGGCCCTGGTTGCTTTCACCCTTACCTTGTCTGTCCTTTTCCCCAACGACTTTCAGTTCTATCCGGACGCCTCTTACGATCCCAAAATCCCGACACTCAGGCAAGTGATCGGGCATGACTGGGGAGAGGAAATCACCGATTACGAGCAGATGAGGCGCTATATTCGGGCGCTGGAACAAGCCTCCCGGCGAGTAAGGGTAGTTGAATACGGAAAAACCTGGGAAGGACGATCCTTGTACTACCTGGTCCTGGGATCCGAAAAGAACCTGGCGCGTCTTGACACAATCAAGGCGGGACAGCGTAAGCTTGCACACCCCCGGGGACTGACTGAGTCCGAAGCCACGAATCTGATTCAACGCCTCCCTTCCATTGTCTGGCTCGCCTACAGCGTCCACGGCAATGAGACGTCAGGGCCCGAGGCCGCCCTGCTGACGGCATATCATCTTCTCGCCGCGCGTAACGACGCGCTGGCCGATCTGATTGCCTCTGAAACCCTGGTTATCATCGACCCATTACAGAATCCTGACGGCCGGCAGAGGTTTATCGCTCATTACCGCCAGAACCGAGGCCGCTGGCCGGACGAAAACCCGCTGGCTGCCGAGCATCTGGAGGACTGGCCGGGAGGACGAACGAATCACTACCTGTTCGATATGAACCGTGACTGGTTTGCCCTGACGCAAACAGAAACCCGGGCTCGGGTCGCTGCCTTCCTCCAGTGGTACCCGCACGTTTTCGTGGATCTGCACGAAATGGGGTCGGACTCGACATACTACTTCGCACCGCCCGCTCCTCCAATCAACCCACACCTCAGCCCAGGCCAGAGTGAATGGCATGCGGTGTTCGGCAAGAACAACGCGAGTTGGTTCGACAGGCTCCACATCGATTATTTCACCCGTGAGGTATTCGACTCCTTCTATCCCGGTTATGGGGAAGGATGGCCGATGTTTCACGGTGCTGTCGGCATGACATACGAGCAGGCGGGAGTGCGCGGACTGGCTGTCAAACGCACGGACCAAACGGTTCTTCGGTTCCGGGATGCGGTACGACACCACTTCCTTGCCTCGCTCGCAACGGCGGAGACGACCGCCCGAAACCGCGAAGGCCTTCTTCGACACTTCTACGAGACCAGGAAAGCCGGCCTGCGAAACCAACCAAGTGATGGGGTGAGCGGCTACGTTTTCGACCCGTCTCGAGACCCTGCCCGGGCAGCAAAACTTGCCCGCGTTCTCCTTGCACAGGGTATCGAGGTGCACAGCATCAAGAATTCCGTTAAGCTGCAGGTTCGCGAGCAGACGACAGACCAGCCCGAGGAACGGACGTTCCCGGCCGGTTCTTACTTCGTTTCACTGGCGCAGCCGGCTCGCGCTCTCGCCGTCACCCTTTTGTCCAGGGGAACAGCCTTGGACGAGGATTTCTTAAAAGAGCAGCAGCGCCGCTATGAAAAAAGGCTTCGCGACCAGTTCTACGACGTGACCGCCTGGTCATTGCCCCTGCTTTACAACGTTCCCTGCTTTACCACAGATCAGATTCCGGGGGATGTCCTGGCGCCGCTTAACGATTTGCCAACGCGGGCAGGCGAGGTTAAAGGCGGGGAAGCTAAGCTCGCTTACCTTATTCCCTGGGGAACTAACGCGGCCGTCCATGCCCTGTCGAAGCTTCTTTCTTCCGGGGTGCGTGTTCATTCAGCGGATAAGGAGTTCTGCCAGAACGGGCGGTGTTTTCCTGCCGGAAGTCTGATTGTGAAAGTCAGAGACAATCCAGCGGATCTCTACCAAAGACTCCAGGAAATTGCCCGACAATCAGGCGCAGACGTTTACTCGACCCATACCGCCTGGGTGGAGGAAGGGATTAACTTTGGAAGCAGCCAGGTGCGGTTTGTCAAGCGCCCGAGAGTCGCTCTCGCTTATAACGAGCCTACCCTGGGGAGTTCGGCTGGGGCGCTCCGATACCTGATCGAGCAAGTGTACGAATACCCAGCCACGGTGATCCCGACGCGATTCCTGCGCGGCGCCAATCTCAATGATTTTGACGTTTTGATTCTTCCCGATGCCCGCTCCAGTTCGCCAGGTTACCGGGACGTGCTGGGCGAGACCGGCGCACAAACGTTAAAGCAGTGGATATCCCAGGGAGGAACCCTGATCACCATAGGAGAGGCGACCACCTGGCTGACCGAGGACAAGGTAGCTCTGCTGGCGACCTCCCGGGAGTACAGAAATCCCGAGGAAGACAGGCCGGTAGGAAGAGCGGACAAACGCTTCGATTTTGAAAGAGCGATACGGCCACAGAAGGAATTACCCGCGAGGGTTCCCGGCGCGTTGGTCCGGGTGTACCTGGATACCGAGCACTGGCTGGCTTTCGGATATCACTCAGACGCCAATGTCCTCGTTACCAACCGCAACATCTTCACCCCACTCAAGCTGGATAAAGGGAGAAATGTAGGCGTCTTCAGGACGGCAGACCGCCTGCTAATCAGTGGGTTTATCTGGCCGGATACTCGCGATCAGCTCGCCGAAAAGGCTTACCTCATGCACCAGGCTTTGGGGGCCGGCCACGTTGTGGCGTTCTCAGAAGACCCGGCATACCGAGCGTTTTGCGATGGACTGGACATTCTGCTTTTTAACGCCATTTTCTTCGGCCCGGCGCATTAGAGAGAGCTTCACGCCGGTCGCGGTCACAATACTGAACAGAGCCTATAATTGGCACGAGGGTTGGAGTTGGTGTGCT
>DAOTAI010000104.1:0-12763 GCA_035593865.1 Acidobacteriota bacterium | reverse complement strand
CCTCAATCAGCTCCTCTGTCGGCTCTATCTGAGGGAGTTCGGCAAGCTGTGAGCGCACAGACCGGACGGCATCAACCAGCGAAGAACAATCCGGACACACTTGGAGGTGCAGATCCAGGGCTGCGCGGACGCGGGAATCCAGCGCCTCTTCCAAGTAATCACTTAATAGAGTCTCGAATCTCGAGCAGTTCATAAACCCTTCAAACGCTTCCGGGGTCCGAAAGCATTCAGAGCACCGCGGACCCCTCTGGGTTGCTGCCTTTTCTTAACACCTTCGCCAATTCTATACGTCCCCGGTTTATGCGCGATTTAACCGTTCCCTCTGGTATCTCCAATATGTCAGCGATCTCCTGGTACGAAAGCCCCTGTATGTCTCTCAACAACACCGCTTCCTTAAGCTCGGGGGTCAGCCTCGACAGACCGCGCAACAGGTACTGGGCTTTTTCCTTCAGGTAGAGATTTTCAAACGGATTGGCTGCCTGGCTGTCTTGTTCGAAGTCGAGGACTTCTAATTCCTCGCTTCCTGCCACTTGCCTGTCGTGCCGGGTCGCACGATAGTGGTCGATGATCAGATTCCGTGCCACTCGCATAATCCAGTTTTGCAGCGAACCGGTTGACGCGTTATAACTGCGCAAATTCTGATAAACCTTGAGAAAGACCTCTTGCGTCAACTCCTCCGCGACATCCAGACGCCCCGTGTAGTGGTAGCCCAGGTTCAAGATACGCCGGCTGTACAGCCGAACGAGAGTTTCCCAGGCGCGCGCGTCGCCGCTCAAGCATCGTTCCACCAGTTTGGCGTCTGAATGCTGCAAATTCGCTTCCTCTACAACATTTCCCGCCTTTCAGTGAAAACGGAAACAGCAGGGAAAAAGTTCCAGATGCCCCCCAGGATTGCTGATCAGAAGCCAGAAGCAGATGGACCAGACTGATCTGCAATCAGCGCCCGCGCAACACACCCCGGTGCTCAGCCGCGGCACCTCATCGAATTCTCCGACTGGCCCAACTAGGCGCGCACATTTTTATAGCATCATCCGTTTGGTGAATGGTATCTATCTACTGATGCGTTGTCCATTCTGCGGGTCTGGAGAAGACCGAGTCATTGATTCGCGGGAGGGCAGGGACGGACGCGTGATCCGTCGCCGGAGGGAATGTCTGAAGTGCCACCGGCGCTTCACCAGTTATGAGCGAATAGAAGACATTCCTTTCATGGTGGTGAAAAAGGGAGGGTATCGGGAGCCTTTCAACCGGGCAAAGTTATTGACCGGCCTGCTGAAAGCCTGCGAGAAAAGGCCCGTGTCGAATCAACAGCTTGAGGAATTGGCAGAGCTTGTCGAACACAGGATGACGATCGCCGAGAACCGCGAATTGACCTCTGAGGAAATCGGCCGCATCCTCATGTCCGAGCTGAAAAAGATCGACAAAGTAGCCTACGTCCGTTTTGCTTCCGTGTACCTCGACTTTCAGGATGTGAAGGATTTTTCCCAACACGTCGATTCCCTGGCTCCGTAGCTGTCGAACGTTCCTGGACAATACCTGTTCGGCCAGCTTGCCGCTGAACCCGAAGCAACTGGCTAATCCAGGCAGGGGGCAGCTCGTTGCGTCGTAACTGCCTTATTAACCACTTGTCGTTTTTCCGTTACTATTGAAGTTGCCTGGTAAGCGTTATTTGCTTTCTCCGGGGCGCCTCTTCCATTGGGTCATCACTCAGAATAAAAGGAGTCAAATGGCCGGTCACGATCGGACGGTCCTCGATTATTCTGCGGGAGGATTCGAGGAATCGCAGATTCCTGTGGTACTGCCGGTCCTCGCTCTGAAGGATCTCGTCGCGTTTCCCTTCATGATCGCTCCCCTTTTTGTCACGCGCGACAGTTCAATATCTGCGATCGAAGAGGCGATCGACCGTGATCGAACGGTTCTTCTCGTCGCTCAGAAAAGTCCCGACATCGAGCACCCGGGAAAGGAGGACCTGCACGACATCGGAACCGTCGGCGTCCTGATGCGGATGTTCAAGCTCCCTGATCAACGAATCCGAATCCTGGTTCAAGGGCTCGCTCGCGCCCGTGTCAAGACTTGCGAAAGAAAACGAAACTTCCTGGTCGCCCACATTCAACCGATTAACGAACCGGAAATTAATGAAGATGACGCAGAAGTCGAGGCCCTGGTTCGCGAAGTCAAGGAAAAGGTTAAATCGGCCGGCCAGCTTGGACGCAGCTTTTCTCCTGAAGTCCTCGTCGTCTTGGAAAATCTCGAAGACCCTGGACGGCTCGCTGATCTTGTTGCCTCCAATCTGGATCTTGACGTAACCGACAGCCAATCGGTTCTCGACATGGTTCACCCGATCGAGAGACTGGAACGAGTCCACCAAATCCTTACCAGTCAGGTGGAATTTCTTAATGTCAGACAGAAGATCAGTTCAAGAGCCAAGATTCAGATCGACAAGAATCAACGTGAATTCTTTCTGAGACAGCAATTGAAGGCCATCCAGGCCGAACTGGGAGAGGCCGACGACTTCTTCGAGGAAATCAACCAATACCGCGAGTCAGCCGCGCAGGCCCGACTGTCACTCGAAGCCCGCCAGGAAACGCTGCGACAGATCAAACGGCTGGAACGTATGCCCGGAGATTCCGCGGAAGCTGCCCTCGTGCGGAATTATCTCGACTGGATGCTCTCTCTTCCGTGGTCCAAGAGCACTATCGATAACCTCGATCTTGCCAAGGCCAGACAGATTCTGGACAAAGAACATTACGACCTCGAGGAGATAAAGACACGGATCCTCGAGTACCTTGCGGTCCTCAAGCTGAAAAAGAACCTGAAAGGTCCCATCTTGTGTTTTGTTGGCCCGCCGGGAGTCGGTAAAACCTCTCTGGGACGCGCAATCGCCGAAGCACTTGGACGCAAGTTCGTGCGCGTATCTCTGGGTGGCGTCCACGACGAGGCGGAAATACGGGGCCATCGACGTACCTATGTCGGTGCCATGCCGGGTAAAATCATCCAGGCCTTGCGCTATGCCGAAACCGATAACCCGGTTTTCGTGCTCGACGAAGTCGACAAGATGGGAGCTGATTCCAGGGGAGACCCGGCTGCGGCGTTGCTTGAGGTGCTTGATCCTGAGCAGAACTGCTCGTTCCGGGATAACTTCCTGGGTGTACCTTTTGATTTGTCGCGAGTTCTTTTTATCGCTACCGCCAACCTGCTGGATACCATCCGGCCCGCCTTCCGCGACCGGATGGAGGTGCTTACCCTGCCGGGTTACAGCGAGCACGAGAAAATCAAGATCGCCCGCCGGTACCTGGTTCCACGCCAGTTCGTAGCCCACGGCTTGCGGCCGAACGATTTCAAAATAACCGATTCGGCGCTGAGGACCATCATCGAGGACTATACGAACGAGGCCGGAGTGCGCAATCTCGAACGAGCGATCGCTTCAATGTGCCGGAAAATCGCCCGACAGATCGCAGAGGGCCAGGAAGCAACTTCGCGAATAACCACTAAAGAGCTGTCAGGCATCCTTGGTGCCCCACGTAGAAGCAGAGCTCGAGCCAGACGCCAGGAAACCATCGGCCTGGCCACCGCCCTGGCATGGACTTCAGCCGGCGGAGAGGTCTTCTTTGTGGAGTCGCTCGCAATGAAGGGAAAAGGCCGACTGACGATCACCGGCCATCTTGGGGAGGTGATGAAAGAGTCGGCCAAGGCCGCGATGAGCTATGCTCGAAGCCGCGCTGCTCAGTTGGGAATTGACCTGGCCTTGTTTACTCAGACCGATTTCCACATTCATGTCCCGGAAGGCGCGATCCCTAAGGATGGGCCCTCGGCGGGCGTTGCTCTGGCCATTTCGCTGATCTCAACGTGCACCCGCAGGCCGATTCGGCAGGACATCGCGATGACAGGTGAAATTACTCTGAGCGGCCGGATTCTACCGGTAGGCGGGATTCGGCAGAAACTGCTGGCCGCCCAGAGAAACAAAATCCAGACCGTGATCGTTCCTCGCGGCAACCAGCCAGATCTCTCCGAAATCCCGGAAACCCTGCGAAACAAAATGGAGTTCCACCTGGTCGATGATATGGACGACGTCGTGCCGATCGCCTTCCGCGACAGACCCCAGCACGGCAGGAGTAAAGGGAGGAACCCGCAGGAGTAGAGGGATAAAGGGAAAGCATTTTCAATTTTCCATTTCATCGATCTGTTTCGATCCTGCCTGTCCCGCCTAATCACCGCCAAATGGAAAATGGTTATGGCCCATTGTTCGATTTCCATTTTCAGCCATCTCATGATGGTGCCTCTCCCAATAGGGCAGCGGCCCAATGGCAAATGGGAAATGAACAATGGAAAATGGAAACTGCTTTTCGCTTTACCCCACCCCTCTTGTTTCCCCCGCGTTGCCTTACAATGGCAGGATGCGATCGCGGGGGGAATTTGAATTAATCGAACGGATCAAAAGCCTGAACCTTTCAGGCGGACGCTACGTCAAAATCGGAATTGGGGATGACTGTGCCGTTCTGGCGCCCCCGGCCGGAAACGAGTTGACAGTTACGACCGACATGCTGGTAGAAGGTATCGACTTCAGACGGAGTTGGATGCCGCCCGCTTTCCTCGGTTGGAAGTCGCTGGCCGTCAGTCTCAGTGATCTGGCGGCGATGGGCGCACAGCCGATCGGTTGTTTGCTGGCCTTGGCTCTCCCCCCGGCCCTGACGGACCGCTATTTCGACGAATTTATTGAGGGTTTCCTGAGGGCCTCTGAACTTTGGTCTGCGCCTTTGGCAGGCGGAGATCTTTCCGCCAGCGAAATCGTTTCAGTGACTGTGACTGCGTTCGGCACAGTGCCGGCTGGGCAGGCAATTCGCCGACGGGGAGCTGTTCCGGGAGATCTCGTCGTTGTCGTTGGCGATCTGGGACTCTCTCGCCTTGGTTTGGAGTTGCTTGAAATGGAACGGCTCTTGCTTGCAGAAAAATTGACGCAGCCAGAGGAATTAGATAACTGGGCTCAGTCAGACCGCAAAGCCCGTGCTTTACGGGCGCATCTTCTTCCGCGACCGCTTCTCAGCGTCGGAGCTTGGGTCAGGGAAAACCGCCTAGCACACGCCATGATTGATGTAAGCGACGGTTTGCTGGCAGATCTGCAACACATCCTTGAAGAGAGCCAGACCGCGGCTGAACTGGATGTCGAGAGCCTGAGCCGCCTGAGGCCCCGGACCGATACGATCATGGATCTTGATTTTGTCCTAAACGGAGGCGAAGATTATGCCCTTCTTTTGGCTTTGACGCCCGAGCAGTTCGAGATCATGACGGAGCAACATCCTGCAGAGTTTCCAGATTTTTCGGCAATCGGGCGCATCGTCGAAGGACCTCCTTCCGTTTACCTTACGGAAGAAGGACAAAAGAAGCGCTATCCGATGAGAGGTTTTGAGCATTTTCGGTGAGACTGATAAAACGCACAACGCAGTTACTCGTGCGAGTTCAAGATACTCCCCGCCGTACGGCGGTTGGCTTCGCACTTGGGGTATTCCTTGGTTTTTCCCCGCTAATCGGTGTTCATACAATTTTGGGACTTATCCTCGCTCACGGCTTGAGGCTGAGCAAGATGAGCGTGCTGGCGGGCGTTTATATGAACAGCCCCTGGGTTGTCGTCCCTTATTACGGCTTCGCGACCTGGCTTGGCGTCAAGATTACCGGCCTTCCCGAGGGTGTTTCTCTTCCCCAGGTGGGTTTCAGGGAAATTTTCCAGCCCGAGTTCTGGCAGGTATGGCTTGATCAATACCATTTGCTTTTTCCGGCAATCCTTGGTTCTACCATTCTCGCCGGGCTGTTCGCCGCCCTGGCCTACCCCTTGGCGCTGCACGCTTTAGCCAGACTCATGCCCAAGCGCCTAAGGTCGGCTGGGGTTAACACTTCTAAATGACCGAAAAAATGCAATAAGGCACTCGACCAAGTATGTAGTTCCGTCTTCCTTTTAAGCGGGCCTTAAATCGATCGATTCACTCACTCCCAGGCCCACTTGGAGGAGAAGCATCACTTTAAGGACCGTCTGAAAGCGGTACTCAAACCCGGACCCCGGTGTTGAGCGATTCGCCCAGCAGACACACGAACGTTTCCCGACGCTCCTGTGCTAAGATGAGCGCGTCAAGCTCGGCTGACACACTATGCGGTTTCCTGTTCTCAAGACCGTTGGCTCACTCGCCCTGGCCCTCATCCTGATCGCTGGTTGGGCACAGGCTGCTCAGAAGTCTGAAACCGCCCCGACTTCAATAGAAAACCTGGCTAACGTGACTTTCAGCCCTGACATCCGCGTATTTGCGGTCATGGCTGCCCTGAACGCCGCGGGATACGACTACGAAACACCAGGGCGCGAGATGTCGCCTGCCCGACAACTGGTAAGGCGGGAAGTCCGCAAGGCAGATGCGGATCTGCTGGCCCGGCTACACAACTTTTACGTTGAACACCGATATAACATGGATCCAACCCGGCAAGCCGCGGCTTACATCTCGCTGGCACTGCTCATCGAGGGTCCGCCTTCATTCGATCTCGCAGTAAAGAAAGAGGACTTGCCGGCAGACGTACTCCAACTAGTTGGCTTTGAAAAACTGGTCCGTGATCTTTTTCAACAGATCAGCCTGGCCGATCTCTGGAACGCGTGCCAGGAGTTCTATGCGGCTGAACTCGCCTCTTACCGGCCGGTATTCGTAGACGTGATCCGCCAAACCCTCGACTACTTTCGAATACCGCCCAGGATAGTGCTCGACCGGCGAATCGTGGTCATTCCCGAAATGATCGGACCGTCACGACTTGTGAATGCCCGAAATCTGGAGAAATCCTACTACATCATTCCAGGGCCCATCTCAACGCCGGGAGAGAACCGGGCCCAGCTGCAGCATGAATACCTGCACTTTCTCCTTGACCCGCTCATTCAGAAGTTTGGCACTCCCCTGATGAAGTACGAGCAACTGCTCAACCTGGCTCAGAACCAGCCTCATGTCCGATCCGAATACCAGAACCTTTACATGATGATAGTCGCCGAGTCATTGATCGACACTCTCATCCTGCGAATGAACCCGAGCCCTGATCCAGACAGGGATTTAGTTGCTCTCTTTCGTCGAGGCCTGATTTTTTCACCGTATTTTTACCGGTCACTGGCGACTTACGAAACAGATCAGTCTTTGACAATGCCGGCGTATGTAGAAACCCTGTTCAACGGCGTGAACGATAAGATCATCACGGAAGACGAACAGCGCATTGCCGAGTTGGACAGGAAATACACCGAGGAGGAACGAATCAAGAGGGAAGCAGAAAGACAGGAACAGCAGAAGCGCCTGCGAGCGGCCCGGCTGCGAACCATGCTCTTGAAAGCACAGGATTTGATTCGCGACCAGCAATTCGATGCGGCTCGCCAAGAGCTCGAGCAACTGTTACAAGAGGAACCCGAGAATGCGGCCGCCCATTTCTACCTGGCACAGATCGCTTCTCAACAGAACGATTACCAGGCGGCTTTTGCGCATTACGAGCGTGCGGAACAATCAAAAGATGCAACTCCCATGATTCGTGGCTGGTCGAAACTTCGTCGGGCAAGATATTTGGCATCGCAGGGCGACTTCGCGCAGGCCCGGGTCATCCTCAACGAGGTCATAGAGATGAGCGGGGATTTGGAGGGCGCGCGGGAACAGGCTCAGGAAACCCTTGCTGAGCTACCGGAATGACCACCGCTCAGTTCGCCGCTGACTCTTGACGGCAGGCTATTGCGGGGGATAAGCAGGACCTGAGGAGGGTCATATGACAAGATTAGTATGCGTCACGGTTCTCGTGTTCGGTTTGGGAGCTTCGGCTCGTGGCCAGGATCAACCTCCCCAGGCCCCGCCCAGCCAACAGCAGCCGGAATCCCCACCCGGTGCGCCGGCCCAGCCGGAAACGACTCCAGACACAGCCGTTTCTAAGCCGCCGCGAGTAGTGGGTCAGCCGCAAAGTCAGGAAGAGCTCAACGCCTGGATCGCGATTGAACAGGCGGCCGATATGCAACAGAAAGCTAAACTCGCAGAAGATTTCCTTCGCCTCTACCCGGAGAGCGGTTTGACCCCTCTGGCTCATCAGCTATTGGCTGTGAACTACCAGATCGAGAACAACTTCGAGAAGTTCACGTATCACGGAGAAAAAACCCTCGAGGAGTTACCAAACAACCCGTTGATTCTATCGGCACTGGCCGTTGCCTATGCGCAGAAAGGTGAACCCGACAAGGCCACAGACAGAGCAAAACGAGGTCTGCATGCTCTGGAGGGAATGGCAAAGCCGGCTGGGGTAGGTGAAGCCGATTGGGTGATCCACAAAGACCAATTAGAGGCGGATGCACACTACGCGCTTGGAGTAGCCTCTGTAATAAGACATCAGCGAGCGCCAGCGGCCGAGGGCCAAAAGGATACCAACATCACAGAGGCAATTGAGGAGCTGACAGCAGCTGTCAAGCTTGATCCCTCACACGATCGGGCCTACTACCATCTCGGGTTCGCCTTTGCCCGGCAGAATAACGCGGAGAAAGCCATGGAATCCTACGCGCGCGCGGCAGGAATTGGCGGGATAGCGCAGAGCCTGGCTCGGACGCAGTTGCAAAAGCTTTACGAATTCGTCTACAAGAGCACCGATGGCATGGAGCAAGCAATAAACCAGCAGAAAGAATACGTTCAGAGACAACTGACCGAGAAGCGAGCCCGAGCAGAGAGCCTGCAGTCTCAGTCTGCGCCGCAACAGCCAGCGGCCCCATCGACCTCCGATACTCCCACTCCTCAACCATAGCTCCTATGCGATCTCGTCTTCTAACGCTCATTGGACACTGGCAGGCTAGACTTATTCGGTCCGGCAGGTCGGCGCGCCCGATCCCTGACGAGCGCATGAAGCAGTTGCGTGCCCTTGAGGCTCGCCTTTCTTACGAGTTCCATGACCGCACGCTCCTTAATGCCGCCCTTACGCACCGATCCTTCGTTCATGAGCAACATCTTTCTGATGAAGAAAAAGCAGCGATTCGAGACTACGAATCGCTGGAGTTTCTTGGGGATGCGGTGCTTGGACTGATCATCAGTGAACACCTGTTCCGCAGCTATCCCTCCCTGTCAGAGGGCGAACTCTCCAAGATGAAGTCATTTCTGGTCTCCACAACTCATCTCGCCAAGGTTTCGCGCAATTTGGGACTTGGAGATTTCATGCGCCTGAGTCATGGGGAGGAGAAAACCGGGGGGCGCAGCAAGAGAGCAATACTCGCCGATCTCATCGAGAGCCTGACTGCGGCACTCTTTCTTGATGGCGGCCTTGAGGCCGCGCGCAAATTCATTTTGGGGCAGTTCGATGTTTCGCTAAAGCAACTGGCCGAAGAGCAGCTTGAATTCAGGGATAACAAATCCCAGTTACAGGAACGACTGCATAAACTCGGCTTCGGCGAACCGGAATACAGTGTGGTAAGCGAAGTTGGTCCGCCCCACCGAAGAGAGTTTGTAGTCCGCGTCGCCGTTGACGGGCGTTCATTGGCCGATGGGGAAGGAAGATCCAAGAAGGAGGCCCAGCAAAGCGCCGCTCGAATAGCGCTTGAGCGCCTGGCCGAAATCGAGCCGCCCAACACCAATTGACAAAGGCCGCTCCTGGCCAGATCTTGGGGGTTAGCAGCTGGTCATACCTGCCTGAGCAGCCGCCAGAAAATCAAAAGAGTCGTGACATCGTAGAGAGCGTGGGAGACTATTGGGGAAGTAAGGTTTCTCCTCCAGATGTAGAGAAGGCCGAAAACAAATCCCAGCAGACCCGCGGCAACCGCCTTGTCGAATCCTTGCACCGCATGAAGCGCTGCAAACACAACGGTCCAAACCACCAGTCCCACCCAAATTCCCCCCAAGTATCGCTCGAAATGTCTCAAGACGAAGGCCCGCTGAACCTCCTCCTTCAGGCCGCCCACAAAGATGCTGCTAATGAGAAAGAAGACTAGATCTTCGCCCGTCTTGATCATCTCAAGCAGGGGGTTCGCCGGGGAGACGTACTCCGGCCAGAAGGTCTGGAAAAGCCCACCCGTAAGGTAGGTGATGACGAAGAGACCAGGCAAGACCGCCAGGCCAATTCGCAACTCGTGTTGGAAACCGGACGCGGTCCACCCCAGATGAGCCCATCGTTCATTCCGCACTCGCAGCAAAACACTTATGGCGACAAGGGTGAATACCGCTTCGGTCCACATGAAAATGGCAAGGTGGCGGGCATTCGCCATCGGGTCAAGTCCGACGACCACGAGCAGGCCCTGTGCAAGGACAGAGCCGAGAAATGCTACAATGAAAATCTCCGTGATTGCGGCCCCTCCTTCCACAATGCGCCGGGAAAGGGGCGACCGCGGTGGTGGCGGGGTGCGTGGCGCGGGTAGCATAAACGGCTCATTGTACGCAGAAACCTCGCTGGAGATCAAAGTCGTAAACGCCTTATAACCGGTGATTTCAAAGCTTGAAGAGCGCGCGTCACCTGTGGAGTTGGGCGGCAAAAAGCAGTTGAACTGGCCACGTCACTCCAGTAATATGACGGCCTAGGAGGGTCTATGATTCTTGATGTCCGTTTCCGCGATGACTACGACGACGAAGAAGAGTTCGATGATTACGACGAGGATGAGGACGAGGACTTCGAGGACGAGGATTTCGACGACGAAGAGGATTTTGACGAGGAGGACTTCGAGGACGAGGACTTCGACGATTTCGAGGAGGATGAGGACACGGACGACCTAGAAGAAGAAGACGACGATGAGAACGATTACTACCAATAGAGCCTGTCTGGTAATTGATTTCCCTTCCTTTTAGTGCGACCGAACCGGTTGCCGAGCGTGATGATAATCCTGGAACCCGTTACAAACCACTACCAAGCTGACTGCTGAACGCCGTCGGCTGCCTTCGCGAGGTCCAAGTATGACTCATCGAGTCGGGCACAAAAACCCGCCTGAATTCACCGCTGTATCCTCTTGTACGGCACAAACCTAGGCGGAAATTGTGTTTACAATCAAGCGCTCGACTGTATAATGAAGGGTGAGCCTTTTTCTAGGTTTGAAACAGCGGACGAGTATAACGCAGTAGTACGGCGATTCAAGTTAGTGAGGAGGAGACAGTTATGCTTCGGCCAAGACAGTTATTAGCGCCAATCGTGTTCATGGTTTTCTTGACTACGTTAGGTCTCGCTCAAGACAAGGAAAAGATCAAGTTTCTGACACCCACGCACAAAGGATCGACTGGTTTATTCAACCTGTTTGTGGCGGATACCCTGAGACAAGGAGAATGGACGATCGGCGTCAACAGCCTGAAGTTCCATCGTGAACCGGGAGACATCGATTTCACTATTTTCCCGGCCTCGTTCACACTTGGTCTCCACGATCGCGTAGAGATCTTCACTTCATTTGAAGCCTACAAGCGTGTTAACGCCGACCAGATCAGGGTCAACAAAATCCTGCCGAATGGGCCACTGGTGCCGGCGCAGCTCGCTAGCGGCATCACTGCCTGGTATAACGACGCGCCCTTCATGGATGTCGGCTTCGGAGACTCATACGGAGATCTCTGGGCCGGTCTCAAATTGAACGTGCTGTCTGAAAGAAGGGGCAGCCCGTTTGGCTTTGCGATTCAGCCTATTGCCCGATTCCACCTGACCGATGATCGGGAAAAGCTGGCCCGAGGTTTGACCGCGGGCGCGACTGATGCGGGCGTTGATGCTATCGTATCTAAATACCTCCCGGGTGGAGGAACTCTGACCGCGAATGCCGGCGTTCTGTTTGCCCAGGATCGGCTAAACGTCGATCGACAACACCGATTTAACTACGGCGTCGGCTTTGATGCCCCTCTCGGCAGCCTTCGTGTCCACCTGATCGGTGAATTGGTTGGAAGCACGTTCTACTGCACGGATAATCCGCAACTCGGCAATCCGGTTTCTCCGGTGGACCTTTATGCCGGACTCCGAGTGCACCCAACCAAGTGGCTCGCGATTTCTGGCGCCTACAATCTCAATTTCCGAACGATTGACGAAGCGCGCTACAGCATCGATCCGACCGACCGGCATGGGTGGTTTGCCCAAGTCGCTTTTCAGCGGAAGGTCAATCGGCCGCCGACAGTCGAATGCACGGTTGACCGGGCTACTGTTATTGGGTCAGCCGGGAACGTGGCGGCAGAGACGGCAACGGTTCGCGTAAACGTCATGGACGAGGACGACGACACCCTGACCGTTAACTGGAGAACCACTGGCGGCAGACTGACGCAGCAGGAAAACGCGGCGGTCTTCGACCCCACCGGGCTGGCACCCGGAAGATATACCGTGACGGCCGAGGTCAGCGATGGCGAGCACACTGCTACCTGCTCGTCCGACATTACCGTTGAGAAGCGCAAATTGGCGCCGACGATTAGCTGCCAGCCGGGAACGGTGACGGTTACCGAGGGCGAGTCGGTGACTCTGCGCGCAACCGCATCTGACCCGAACAACGATACCTTGACCTACGCCTGGACCGTGGACGGTCAGGCTGTCACCAACAACGCGCCCGAGTTCGTGTTCGGAACGGCCGGACGGACAGTTGGTGATCACACCGTGGCTGTCACTGTGACCGATGTCGACGGAATGACGGCAAATTGCAGCTTTACCGTCACGATCAATCGCCGACCCAACCGGAATCCGACTGTCAGTTTGACGCTTGACAAATCGGAGGTTTACGCGGGCGATACGGTTAACGCCACCGCCCAGGCCAGCGATTGATCAAGCTTACCTATCTGCCTCCCTTTGAAGTAAATGGAACTGAGGTTCA
>DAOTAI010000103.1:0-12783 GCA_035593865.1 Acidobacteriota bacterium | reverse complement strand
CGTTGTGACTCTGCCGCAACTCTTCAAGCAGAACGGGTATTTTGTGGCGCGGGTCGGCAAGATTTTCCACTACGGAGTTCCCGGTGATATTGGAACGTGCGGGCTGGATGACTGGAAGTCCTGGAATCAATCGATTAACCCGCGGGGGCGGGATAAGGATGAAGAAAACATCCTGATCAACTTCACTCCCAAGCGGGGCCTGGGGAGTTCTCTTAGTTACCTTGAGGCGGATGGGACCGACGAGGAGCAAACCGACGGAATATTAGCCACGGAAGTGATCCGTCTGCTCGAGAAGCACCAGGACCGCCCGTTCTTTATTGCTGCCGGCTTTTACCGCCCGCATTGCCCGTACGTGGCGCCCAAGAAGTACTTTGATCTCTACGACCTGAAAGACATTAAGGTGCCGAGCGTTCCCAATGGTTATCAGGAATCGGTTCCTCAATTGGCGCTTCGCTCCACTGTCCCGTGGCCATGGTTTGGAATAACGGAGCAGCAGGCGGCAAAGTCTATACATGCTTACTATGCGGCTATTTCGTTCGTTGACGCGCAGGTAGGACGCATCCTTGATGCGCTCGAGCGCCTTGGGCTTTCCGAGAACACCACGGTTGTTTTTTGGGGCGACAACGGATACCACTTGGGCGAGCATGGACTCTGGAAGAAACAGAGTCTGTATGAAGGGTCGGCCCGGGTGCCTCTGGTTTTTGCCGGGGCTGGAGTTGGGGCCCGGGGTATGGCCTGCCGCCGAACTGTCGAGTCTCTCGATATTTACCCTACACTGGCCGATCTTTGCGGCCTGGAGGCGCCCTCGAACCTGGCAGGCGCCTCGCTGCGTCCGTTGCTGTCCGATCCAAGCGAGCAGTGGCGGCGCCCGGCTTACACGCAGGTACAAAGAGGCTCGGTGTTCGGCTATTCGGTGCGGACCGAACGTTGGCGGTACACCGAATGGGACGGCGGCGCCCAGGGAATCGAGTTGTACGACTATGAGAACGACCCAGAAGAACTGAAAAACCTGGCGACGAACAGAAGCTACGAGTCGGTTCTTGCCGAAATGTCCGCGCATCTGAAGCGAATCAAGAATACGGCTGGCCCCGTTTAGACTCGGGATTAGCGGGCCGTCGGCTGGCGAAGGGAACCTCAGTAGCTTGGAGGTTTAAGCAACTGCTTCCTGTCCGGCACTGGCATGCAGGATCGTCAGGGCTTTGACTTCTCGGTTCATTTCCTTGCTCAGCCGGATGTGCTTTTCCTTGAGTTGGTCAAGCGACCAGTCGAAAGACGCGATTTCGTCGCTCAACTCGAACAGATTCAGAGCGAGGGAATCGCGTGCTGCTTCGTAATTTGCCAGCGCGTGGTCAGTACCCCGGACGATAGCACGCGTGAGGAGTTCGGCATCCCGCAGTGCGTCGGTAATCCCGTGGGCGATGATAGGGTCCCGAAAAAAGCCGGCATCGCCGACCAAGGCCCATCCGGGCCCCCAGCACTTGCGCAGAAACCCGGCTCCGTTTACAAAGCGGCGAAACTTGGTTTCCCTTTGCCCGTTACTGGTGGCCCGAGCCAGGCCAGGAGCGCATGCCTCCAGCGTTCGCTGGTACCCGACTGCAACGTCCGAACCGATCTCTTCGTGAAACCGCTCGCTCGGCGTGCCAACGAAGACGACCGTAAGACCGTCGTTAGTCGGGATCGCACCGGCGGCTGCGCCGAGACTGAAGTGCCAGTGATAGCCCTCGATATTCAGTCCTGACCAATAAGCAAAGACCGTGGCGGCGGAGTGAAGAGCCTGTCGCCGAATCTCGGCTCCTGCCAGCGAAGCAACGGTGGATCTTATGCCGTCCGCACCAATGACCCTGTCAGCTCTGACCTGGTGTTTTTGTCCTAACGAGTCCTGGAGAACTGCGCCGATCACACGACCTGTCTCAGGCGCGCGAAGCAGGTCAACTAATCGAGTCTGGTAAAGCAACTCGGCGCCCGATTCACGCGCTGCGTCGGCGAGCAGGCTATCCAAAACGGTGCGTCTCGGAGCATAAAGAGCATCGACACCGTCGGCCGGTTTGATCAAAACCTCAATCTGTTCCTCCCCGTAATAGAACGAAGTCGTTCGTATAGGCGGCGTCCCTGCCGCGACAAGTTTTTCAAGGAGTCCCCAATGAGCAAGTTGCAGCACTGCTCCGCGCATCAGAGCGTGCGTGGAGAGGGTGTCTGTTCCATATCTGCCGCTATCGGCAACCAAAACCTTCAAACCATGGCGAGCGAGCAGCATTGCCGTGGACGCGCCGGCACATCGAGCTCCTACCACGATGGCATCGTAGTGGTTGGAACTGGGTGTCATAGGACTGCCTCCTTCCGGAAATCCGGACAACCGCCCGGCCGTGGCATCCAGGTACGGGGTTTCTGATAAATCGGGACAGAAACCCGGTGTCCTCTAATGGTTTTCGAAATATGCTCGGCCAGTTCCTGGGCGTCTTTGCCGACGCCGTCGATAAAGGCCGATTTTCGACGGCGAAGGAAGTGAAGGCCGAGAACATAAAGACCCGGTGCCGGCGTAATTCCTCCATGGTGAACAATCTCTTTGCGCTCATCCAGGACGGGCACGTTCAGCCAGTGGTAACTCCGGCGAAACCCTGTGGCCCATATCACTGTTCTGATTCCTTCAGAACGCAGATCTATTTCTGAGGGCGAGGGTTGCGGCCAGAAGAAAGGTTCGAAAGGCTCAGGTTCGGCGACCTCTGTTTCAAGTCCCGTCTCTCGGGCAAAGCCGTCAATCCGGTGCAGCAGCAATGCGAGTTTGGCATCTGCGGCTGCGGTATAGGCGACAAGCTGGTCCTCGAAAAAGAATGTCCCCTTTTCGACTCCAATGGCTCGTCCTGCAAGCCGGACACCTAGCTGCTGCAGCAGGGGAAGATCAAGAGTACTGCGGTCCGGCCGTCCGACGAGTTGAAGCGAGGGCTGTTCCCGCGAAATCCGAATATCATAGACCTGGTCTGCGGTCTCATCCAGGATTCCCATTACATCAAGCCACCACAGAATGTCACGGCCTCGATATGTACGGGGGAGCCGGGTATGACGGCCAACGGCCAGCGTAACCGGTCGCCCTGAAGAGTGAATTTCGTCGGCCAGCTGGATTCCGGAGGCTGAAGCACCGATCACGAGGACGCCGCCAGGCGGAAGCTGGTTCGGATTTCGATACCGAGTCGGCGACAACTGAACGATATCAGCGGGCAGTCGGCCGGCTACCTCCGGGACGTAAGGGATGTCAGAATGGCCGGTCGCAATAACCACGGCCTTCGACTGCCATACGCCCCGATTGGTCGTCACCCGGTAACCACACGCCTCGACGTCGACAGCTGACACAGTCGTCTGCTCCTCAACCGGCGCCTGAAAGGAACGTGCGTAGCTCTCGAGAAAACCGACCACCTCGGGCATGGTCATGTAGCCGTCCGGGTCGGGGCCTTGGTATCCCCAGCCCGGAAGTCGGCTCTGCCAGTTCGGGGTCAGCAAGCGTAATGAGTCCCAGCGCTCACTTCGCCATCTCTGGCTGACGCGCCCGCGCTCCAGTACGACGTGTTTTATAGAGCGATCAGACAGGCAGCGGCTCATAGCGAGTCCCGCTTGTCCGCCGCCGATCACGATCACGTCAGTCCGTCTCATTCGGTTCTTCTCCTCCAACTGCCGCGTTTCCCATCCGAACCGCTCGCAATACTGCGCGGTTTCAAGTTGTGACGTTGATTTGAACTGGAACCCCATTGGTCACGATGTCGAATACTGCGGAGCGAGCCCGTGATTGCTCGACGATTTCACGCAGCTTCTCCGGCGGTGCGTTGCCCTTGATCCTGAATTCGACGCGGATGTTCTCGTAGCCGTTCCGCACCTCATCGGACAGCCCGAGAATACCCCGAAGGTCCATGTTGCCTGTCACCGTCGACTCGACCTCGGTGAGTTCGACTCCCCTGGCCGAAGCGATGTTGCCGATTCCGGATGTCAGGCAGGCAGCCAGAGCATGAAGCAAGAACTCGACCGGTGTGGGCCCCTGATCGGATCCCACCAGCACTTGGGGATGGTCGGCATCATACTCGAACGGGCGCGCATGCATGTGTTCCCCTCCGGCCCCTGAGAAAGACTCGATACGGCTTCGGCTGTTGGTGCCGCGAATCCAGCGGTTCGACACCCGAAACTGAAACTTCGCCAGTTCCGGTTGTTCGCGGACCACGTTAATGGTGGCGAACAAAGTGGGAACATCCACTCCGTTTATCGGCACACGCTGCTTTGGCATGGTTGTTGTCTGTTCCATTTTTCTTCTCCTTCGTTGGCGATTAGGTAAGGTGACGATCCATCTGAATGACCGTCTCTGATAGCTCATGCGCAAAAGGAAAGAGAAAGAGCTCACGAAAAATGGATTTTTTTTGAGCCGATAGCAAAAATCTCTGGATAGAGCCCTGCGTAGGGTGGTGGGTTTCGAATCCGCACCGCGTTTTTCGGGGCGGATTGAAACCCACCACTCTCCACCCAGCGTGCACTTTCCTTGCAGGCGCAGTTGTATCGATACGGCTCGTTGGGTGCCAATCGGTGGGTTTCATCCGGCCGGGAAAAACGCCGGCCGGATTCGAAACCCACCCTACGCAAAAACAAGACCATCTGGAAGGCGTTGCTATACTGAAAGAAAATCCAAATACCCACCAATCAACCGGAGAGAGCGATGCTTGAAAACAGTCGTGTCTGGCCAAATGGCCAGCCTGAAGTCGGTCAGCGTGCCGAGCGCACTCGCGAAGTCCTTGCACGTGATATTGAGTTGTTCACAGCCATTTCGGGCGACCGTAATCCCCTTCATTACGACGAAGAGGTAGCACGAGCGACCAAATTCGGAGGGATCATTGTCCAAGGTGGAGTGACGAGCGCCATCCTGAATGCCGTGGTTGCAGAGGATCTGCCGGGACCCGGAACTGTCTTCTTGCACGTGGATTGGGACTTCAAGGCGCCGGTTCGGCCGGGCGACAGGATAACAGGCATTGTGCAAGTGCTCTCTGTCCGGAGTGACAAGCCCATCACGGAGCTAAAAACCACGGTGGTCCGCGGTGACGGGACTGTGGTGCTCGAAGGAAAGGCGGTCTGTTACACGATGCCCGTGGCGCGTACCGTTCGTACGGTTACTGTTTAGGACAAACCAGTTATGGCTTACTATGTCGATATGAATCGAAGAACGTTCCTCACAACCTCATCGGCAGTTCTAGCGGCAACCAGCAACACTGCGAGCGCGGCTCCCGAAGCCCTTCCGACCAGGCAGGAAAGGCCCCTCGCCGATCTTGGCAGCCACTGGACAAACGTTTTCGAAAAGCTGTCTGCCCGGTGCAAGCCAAAACTGAGTTTTCTCCAAGACGAGTTTTCCGACCCGAAAGCGTGGTGCGAGCGCGCCCGATCGGTTCTGCTCGCCGGTTTTCACTATAGTCCCGATAAATGCGATCCAAGACCCGAGATTCGGGATCGGACTGATTGCGGTGAGTACTTCCGAGAGCATGTGACGATCAATACCACCCCCGATATTCGGGCTTCGGCCTACCTGCTTATTCCAAAAAAGAATAACGGCAAATCCCCGGGGATTGTCGCCCTCCATGACCATGGGGGCTTCTACTTCTGGGGCAAGGAGAAGCTGGTTGAGGTTACACCCGAACATCCCGAGTTGACGCGCTACAAATCCACCTATTACGGAGGACGAAGTATCGCCGATGAACTCGCTCGCCAGGGTTTCGTCGTTTTGGTCCCCGACATGCTTCACTGGGGAGAGCGCGGGCTGTATCTTGAAGCCGATCCCCCACGGATCCGCGAGAAGACCCTGGATGTAACCAGAGACGAGGTCGAGCAGTTCAACCAACGCTCCTGGGCGCATGAAGAACTGATCAGCCGGACTGCCCTGACTTGCGGCGTCACCTGGTCCGGCATCATCGTCTGGGACGATCTGCGAATGACTGACTACCTGCTGACTAGACCGGAAGTGGATGCGGGACGAATTGGCTGTATCGGCCTCAGCCTTGGATCGGTCCGGTCCATTTACCTTGGCGCCTTACACCCTGCTGTGCGCGCGTCGGTTCCAGTCTGCTGGATGGCTGAATACCAGGGTATGGCCCGCAATCATGTCCGTAACGGCATAGGTTTTACCAAGCTGGTGCCGGGTCTCTATACAGACCTCGATTGGCCGGATTTGGCGGCCTTGCACTGGCCGGGATCGCTCATGACGATCAATGGGCTCAAGGACACCCTGTATCCCTTGGAAGCAGCCCAACGAGCCGTCGAGAAAGTCCGCCGCCTTTTCGCGAAGATGGGAGCCCCTGGAAGATACGAGGGGGTTTTCTTCGACGGACCTCACGAATTCAACCGGGAAATGCAGGAGCGCGCTTTTGAGTGGCTCAAGAAGGAATTGATGAGCTGAATGGGCGACAGCTAGCTCGCGCACAAAACGAAAACAGCTTGCACCAGGAGGAAAGCCATGAAGAGACTGGTTGTTTCCCCGTTGCTTGTCATTTTCCTGATTCCACTGCCTCTTCTTGGTGGGGCCGATCTCGAGAAACTCGATGCTTACTTTGCGAAGGCTCTCCAGGACTGGGATGTTCCGGGGATGGCGGTTGCTATTGTCAGGGATGACGAGGTTGTCTTCGCGAAGGGGTATGGAGTTCGCGAGCTTGGCAAACCTGACAGAGTCGATGAGCACACACTTTTCGCGATCGCTTCAAATACCAAGGCCTTTACGGCTGCCGCCCTCGCCATTTTGGTTGATGAGAAGAAAATCTCCTGGGATGACCGGGTGCAAAAGTATCTGCCTTACTTCGAACTTTATGATCCCTACGTCAGTTACGATTTCCGGATCAGGGACCTTCTCTGCCATCGCAGCGGAATCCAGACTTTTGGGGGCGACCTTCTCTGGTACGGAACACCCTACAGCCGCGAAGAGGTTGTACGCCGTGCTCGTTATCTGAAACAAGCCTTTCCGTTTCGCGGCGGCTACGGGTATTCCAACATCATGTTCATAGCGGCGGGGGAAGTCGTGGAGGAGGCTTCAGGTCAAAGTTGGGAGGAGTTCATTCGCCACCGGTTTCTCGAACCGCTAGGAATGAAAAGAACGGTGTTGTCGGTGAAGAAACTGTCGGGAAAGTCCAACGTGGCAACGCCTCATGCGGAAACCGAGGACGGGATTAGAACTTTCCCCTGGCGCGATTGGGATAATACGGTTCCAGCCGGCGGAATCATTTCCTCCGTTTCTGATCTGGCCCAGTGGCTGCGTCTTCAACTCGGGCGCGGGACGTTCGCTGGCCGGCAGATCTTCTCCAGGCAGCAGTCGCGCCTCATGTGGACGCCCCATGTCTCCTTTACACCGAGTGAACGGGGAGAGGAGCGTTATCCGCACGCCCGACTGAATGGGTACGGTCTGGGATGGCAGCTCTCGGTTTACCGCGGCGCCCTGCTGGCGCACCACGGAGGAGCGTACGATGGTATGGTTTCGCATACCGCGGTGGTTCCCGATAAACAGCTCGGTGTTGCCGTCCTGACCAACAGTACGACCGGGATCGCTAACGCTCTCGTGTACAAAGTACTGGACACTTTCCTGGGCGACGAAGACCGGGATTGGAGCGGCGAGGAACTGGCACGGTCCCGGGAGGCCCGGCGAAGAAGGCTTGCAGAGTGTGCCCAAGCGGACAGCCGGCGCGTCCCGAACACAACCCCGTCCCTTCCGCTTGAGAGTTATGTCGGGATCTATGGCGGGCCGATGTACGGTGATGCCGAGGTGAAGCTTCAGGACGGGAAACTGGTGCTGGTGTTTTTTCCTAACCCGCAGCTGACTGGAGACCTGTCTCATTGGCATTTCGATACCTTCGAGGTCAACTGGAGAACGGCTTTCCCTTGGTTCGGGAAGGGCAAGGTCCAGTTCCTGCTCGATAACGCCGGGCAGGTGACCGAGATGAAGATCGATGTGCCCAACGAGGATTTCTGGTTTACGGAATTGGAATTCAAAAAGAAGCGGTAAATCCGCGTCATCCGCTTTGCGTCATCCGCGAAAACAAATTGGATTTGCTAATTCAATCAATATCGAGTGATTACCTGACGAGTTTGGCAATTTTCCGTTTGCTTCGCTGTGTCTCCTTGAACTATCATTTCGCGATAGTTCCTTTTAAAGGGTCCAGGTCTCCTATTGGAGCACTGGATCTTGGTGATTATGCACGGCGATCGAGAACAAAACACATCTGGCAGTGCAGAGGAGCAAGCTGCGCCCGGTACAGGCGTAGCCGGGCATGACGCGACCCTTCGAGCACCATGTCCTTTAGCGGAATGCCGTGATTCAGCTCGCATAGCATCTGGCGCCGCTTCGCCCAGTCAGCAATCGTGCAGCGCAATTAGAAGCATTATCGAGAGCATCAGCGACGCATTTTTCAGTCTCGATGATCGCTGGCGTTTCACTTATGTTAACGAAACGGGCGAAAGACTGTTGGGGAGGAAGCGCGAGGATCTGCTTGAAAACTGTATCTGGGACCTCTTTCCGGAAGCGCGGGGGTTGCGCTTCGAGCACGAGTACAAGCGTGCTTTGTCGGAGCGAGTTCCGGTGTTCTTTGAGGAATACTACCCGCCGAACAAAACCTGGTATGAAGTTCGGGCTTATCCAAGTGAAGTCGGGATCAGCGTCTACTTCGCGGATATCACTCCGCGTAAAGTGGCAGAGGAAGAGCTGAAGAAAGACAGCCGCCGGTTCGCACTATTGGCTTGGACTTCGAATCAGCTACTTCTGGCTGTCCGGCCTCAATCGACGCTGCAGCAATTGTGCGAAGAAGCAATGAAGGAGCTGAACTGTGACACCTTCCTTGCTTATTTGAACGATGACAACCATGGGTGTCTGAATTTGCAGGCGTCGGCAGGTTTCCCTCCCGAGGATTTGGACGAATTACGACATCCGGCGCACGGCCAGGGTGTCGAAGGAACGGTAGCCCTGCGAGGATACCGCATTGTTCTGAGCTACATACAGTCGAAGCAGGAGCTTGGAAACCAGAGACTGCGGGCGCTGGGGCTGCGCGCTTATGCCTGTTACCCGCTGATCGCCGACCACAGGGTACTCGGCACGTTGTCTTTCGGCACTCGATCCCGCGAGCGTCTGGCACAGCAGGAACTCGACCTGATTGAGGCGTTCGCGAACCAGCTGGCGATTGCGATGGAGCGTCGATTTGCCGAGGATAGGCTTCGGCAGCTTCATCTGAAAGAGCAGGAGCATGCCGAGAGACTGGAAGCGGAGGTGCGTTCTCGAACGGCGCAGTTAGCGGCGGCGAACACGGAGCTGAAACGCAGGAACGCCCTGCTTCAGTCCCTTGCCTTTCAGCTCAGCGAGGCGGAGCAGCGCGAGCGTCGTCGCCTTTCGGAGGTGTTGCATGACAAGCTGCAACAACTGCTGGTGGCAGCCAAATTCCGGGCCGGCATCGTCGCGAGGCGGGAAGCGACCAGTGCCGAAAGTCTCGAGGATTTGCGAAAGGTCGACGAGCTGTTGAATGAATCGATTAGCGTCTCTCGTTCTTTGGCCCACGAGCTCAGTCCGCCGATTCTTGAAAAGGCCGGCCTGGGCCCTGCCCTAAAATGGCTGGGCGAACACATGTCGCAGATCTACGAGATGACAATCCACGTGGATGTCGACGAGGATTTGAAGGCCGCTTCAGCGAGCGGGTTCCTTTTTGGTGCGGCCCGAGAGCTGTTGTTGAATGTAGTTAAGCACGCGGGAGTCAGGGAGGCCTGGCTGGAAGCAAAGCCGGTGAATGGCTACACCTGCATCACGGTTAGGGACCAAGGCGCGGGTTTTCAAGCTGACAGCGCTGAGTTCTATGAAGGCAAACCGGCAGGCTTGGGACTTTTCGCGATGCGAGAGCGAGTGGCGGTTCTGGGCGGTCGAATGGATATCGAAAGCTCCCCCGGCAAGGGAGCGCGAATCACTGTCTCCATACCGGAGGACTGTGCCCAGTTTGGTAATTCCAAATTTTAGTGACAGGCTGGCCCTCTTCGTCTTACCAATAAGTCATGTCACAGCTTTTGGCAAAGGGCCGGGAATGGGTTGAAGCCCGAACCGCCCAGATCGCAGGGGAACTGGGTCTAAGGGAAGTTCAGGGCCGGTGGATTAACGAATCGGAATCGATCTATCAGCTTCGAGTTGGATCCCGCCAGCAGAACTGTATCTTCAGTCCTGCCTGGCTGGTTTACTGTTCTTCCGAAGTAAGCGAGCCGTTACGGGGCCTGATCGTAAATGAAATCAGGGACAAAATGAGGGCCCTGAAGCGCGGACTCGATCTCGATCAAGATACGACATCGTGATTGCCATTGCCGTTGCGTCGTCTGCGAGCCGACCTGCCGTCCTGGTCGGGGAGCATGATTCCTAGTGTCTTTATTTTCTTGAAGAAGGTGCTCCTGTGCATGCCCAGGTCTCGGGCCGCTGCTTCCCGGTTATAGTTCCGTCGAGACAGCGCTTGCAGCATCGTCTGAATCTCGACAGCCCGAATCGCGCTCTCGAGCCCGGCTGGTGAAGCCGTTGACCCCGGCTCTTCCACCAACCGGAAGAGACTATCGGGCAGATGAGTCGCCTGTATGAGGCCGTCGGAGGATAAGACGAACGCCCGTTCAATGATGTTTTCCAGTTCCCGGATGTTTCCCGGGTAGTCGTAGCTGATCAGTCTTTCCATTGCCTCCTGGGTGATCCCGCTGACGTGACGCCTTTGCAGCCGGTTGAAGCGGTCGATAAAGTGGTGCACCAGCGCCGGAATATCTTCCCGGCGTTTGCGCAGTGGCGGAAGCTCCAGGCAAATGACATTGACACGATAATAAAGATCCTGGCGAAAACGCTTTTCATGAACTAGAGACCAGAGGTTTCGGTTACTGGCGACGATCACCCGCACATCTGCTTGGATGGACTTTGTCCCGCCCAAGGGCTCGAAAGTCTTCTCCTGGAGGACGCGCAACAGCCTGACTTGTAGACACGGGCTTATATCTCCGATCTCATCCAGAAAAATAGTCCCTCCCTGCGCGAGTGCGAATCGTCCGGGCTTGTCTTTTATCGCCCCCGTAAAAGCGCCGGCTTTGTAACCAAACAATTCCGATTCAAGAAGTGAATCCGGAAGTGCGGCACAATTAACCGCAATGAACGGCCGGTTCCGGCGAGCGCTCAGCCGATGAATGGACCGTGCCAGGACTTCCTTTCCCGTACCGGTCTCTCCCTGGATCAGGACCGTACTGTCCGAGGCCGCGATCTGAGGAAGCAGGTCGATGATGCGGCGCATGGCTTCACTTGAGGCAACACAGCCGATGGAGTCTTCTACTGCGGTTCCGGGCTTTTTCGCTGGGTTCGCTGTTCGGAAAGTTTCGACTCCTCCAATGGTTTTGCCTTCGCGATCATATAAAGCCGAAGTTGAAACGATGACGGGTACCTGGTTCCCGGCTGCGTTCAACACTAGAGCAGACTTGTCGGTCACACCTCCGGAAGAAAGGTTAGCGAGGGGACATGCCGATCCGCACAGGTTCGAGCGAAAGACGGTATGACAGTGTCGTCCCAGCGCCTGAGAGCGACGCAGACCAAGTATTTGTTCAGCAGCGGCGTTGAAGTAAGTGATCCGTCGAGCGCTGTCTACTGCAAAAACGCCCTCTGGGACACTATCAAGGATCGACTCGGCAAGTATCTGGTTTTCGCACACGTCCGGAGTTTGCATAGCATTTCCTTGCCATCCGAGGTGGACCCTCCCCGATACACCTTGGATGCGCTATCTTCCGGGACGCGCAACGGGATTATATAGCACCTTCAGGCGCGGGACAAACAAAAGATCGGCTGAACAAAGACCAGTTGAAAACCTGTGAAGCAGTGCCTATCGGTCGGCAGTTTGCTGCCCGGCGGCTTCAAGATTCGCTCGTTCACGTTCGGCCCATTGGGAAAGGGCGGCGATTTCGGCATCCGATAAACGAGCTTCGGGATGAAACAGGCGGTACCCCCAGGGGGGCATTTCGCGCTTCTCGAGCAACTCTTGTGCTTCTTTTAACAGATGCGCCCTTTCCCCCGATTGGTAGCGTCCCCATTCGGAAAAGTTCAGTTCGGCCCGTCCCCGCTTGACGTGGTCCGCGATCATCCAGGATAACGGCGCCACCTCGGAGTACCAGGGCCACACAGTCTGGTTCGAGTGGCAGTCAAGGCAGGCGTTTTTCAAGGTCAACTCGATCTCGGCAGGTGGACTTGCCAACTGCGACAGGGCGAGACTGGAATCGCTGGCTGGGTTCGTCCGCTCCGGGCGCAATATTTGGATGAGAAGTAAGAGCCCGCCGGCAGCGGCCAGCCATTTCTTTCCTGTCATTCGTTTCCTATTATATGCCTGAAGCGGGCCACTCAATTTGACCTCGGGGAGCGAGTAGTGTAGTGATAGGTGAGGAGTGTGGGACATGGAAGACCATGAACCTAGGATGATAAGTTGTCCGGATTGTGACGGCAGCGGCCGTTGCCGTTACTGTTACGGTCGCGGGCACCGCGGTTATGCGGTTGCTCAAGTGGAGTTCGGGAGCACCGGGAAAGGTATTGAATGTACTTACTGTAAGCCCGTGGGAAGCGGACGCTGCGCTCGTTGCCGGGGTGTGGGCCGTGTGCCGTCCGAGATCACAGCCGAGACCTGAGAGTTCGGTCGGGTCGTTGTGCAGGGCCCAATGAATCAACCAGTTGAGGATTGCGATTCCTGCCAGGCGCCGGAAACTTGGCCAATCGTCAACTGGATCTTTGTTGATAATTCGCTCAATCGCCGGACTTCTTTT
>DAOTAI010000102.1:0-12815 GCA_035593865.1 Acidobacteriota bacterium | reverse complement strand
CTCTCGACCGTCTCACACGCACCCCGCTGACCACTCCGTATTTGCCGCTGCCCGGGGAAAGTGAGTACCACCTCTGCAACGAGCCGTTCGATTATCCCCAGGAACCGGTTTCCGCCTGTTTATCCGGGCAGGCGAAGCCGGAATTGCGCGTGCTCGGTCGGCATCACCGAGGACGGCAGGGGCCGCAGGCTTTGATCGAGTACAGCCTTCCCCATGATGGAAACGCTTGCGTCGAGGTGTATGATGCATTCGGCGAGCGGGTTGGTGTTCTGGCTCGCGGCCAGCACTCCAGGGGCATTCACATGGCGGCGTGGGAGGCGAGTGGGGTCTCCCCAGGCGTGTACTTTTCACGCCTCAGAACCCAGGGCTACGACCACGTTCAACGCCTGGCGGTGCTGGGTTAGAGGAAGGCGCTGAATAGGCCTTCTTTGAGTGCGGCGGCTTAACGAGAGGCTGACGCCTTATCGGGCCTCGGAGGCAATCTGACATGCCTAATCGAAGACATTTCCTTGAAACCCTTTCAGCCATACCTTTTATCGGCAGTCTCTTAATCGGTTCCACTTCAACAGGAAACGCGGCGAGAGCGTCCCGGCGCGATTATTTCGCGGAATTGGGCGTGCGTCCGTTCATTAACGCCGCTGGAACCTACACGGCTCTGACCGCTTCCTTGATGCCCGAAGAGGTAGTGGAAGCGATCTCTTATGCCTCCCAGCATTATGTGGGCTTGAACGAATTACACGACCGCGTGGGCGAGCGGATCGCATCGCTCATCGGGTGCGAGGCAGCGATGGTGACGGCAGGAGCGGCCTCCGCTTTGACGCTTGGAACTGCCGGTGTACTCACGGGCAAGGACGAGAAGAAGGTCATTCAGCTTCCAGACCTGACCGGCATGAAGAGCGAAGTCATCATCCAGAAAGCTCATCGTTTTGGCTACGAGCACGCGGTGCGCAATTGTGGCGTCCGTTTTGTTGAGGTGGAAACACGGGAGGAGCTTGAGAAGGCCGTCAACGACAAAACCGCCATGCTCCTTTTCCTGAACGCCAACAACAACCGCGGCCAGATCAAAGACGTGGAATTCGCTGAGCTGGGGAAGAAGTATGGCATTCCCGCGTTCAACGACTGTGCCGCGGATGTCCCGCCGGTTGAAAACCTCTGGAAGTACATCCGGATGGGTTTTGACCTGGTGACTTTCTCCGGCGGCAAAGGAATTCGCGGACCGCAGAGCGCTGGTTTACTGCTCGGGCGGAAAGATCTCATCGAAGCCGCCAGGCTCAACGGCCCGCCGAACGCCAATACCATCGGTCGCGGAATGAAGGTGAATAAGGAAGAGATCCTGGGCATGCTGGTGGCACTGGAGCTTTATCTTAAGAGAGATCACGAGAGCGACTGGCGGGAATGGGAAAAGCGCGTCCAGTTGATCAGCGACAGCGCTCGTTCTGTACCAGGGGTCCAGACTGAGATTTATGTTCCGGATATCGCCAATCATGTTCCTCATGTGCGGGTGTGGTGGGACCGGAACAGCGTACGAATAACCCCCAAAGAAGTAGTCGAAGCGCTCAGGAAGGGGGACCCTTCGATCGAAACCCGCGAGGCGGAAGAAGCGCTTCATGTCGGTGTCTGGATGATGCGTCGAGGCGAAGAAAAGATCGTGGCCCGACGGCTTAAAGAGGTTTTGAAGGGTTGTCAAGTACGCAAGGACCCGACCTAGGTCACGACCCAGGGTCTTACGAAAGTCTATTTATCTCGACAGCTTGAATTGGCCTTGCAAAGGTCTTTCTTAAAGGCGAGACTACAAACCGCGGCGGCCGGGATCAAAAGGGTAGTACCGGCTTAGCCGGACAGTTGGGTAGGCGATCTCGGTTACGAGCGATGAAAGTACTGGCATTTGGTGAAATCCTGTGGGATATCATCAACGCGGAAGAGTTTCTGGGTGGGGCGCCGCTTAACTTTGCTGCCCACTGCGCACAGTGCGGGAACGAAGCGCACATCATCTCGCGGGTAGGCAACGATCGGCTGGGCACCAAAGCGTTGGAATTGTGTCGGTCGTTTAATGTAAGCGATAGGTTTGTACAAGTAGATTCGCGACGGCCGACCGGAACGGTTGATGTAGTCCTGGCTGAGGGCCAGCCGGATTACACGATTCACGAGAATGTCGCCTACGATTACATCTCGGCTGATGAAATCCCCAATCTTGAGCCATTTGGATTCGATGTACTCTATTTCGGTTCGCTGGCCCAGCGATCGCTCGAGTCCGTGCTCGCCCTGGATGCTGTGCTGGAACGCGCCAGGTTTCCTTACATTTTCTACGATGTGAACGTCCGGAAGAGGTTGCACATGAAAGCGATCCTACAACGCTCGCTTCCCCGCTGTACCATCGTGAAGATGAATACGGATGAAGTCGGGGTGCTTGGCTCCCTGCTGCGTTTCAGGAGCAATGCACACGACAAGGTTTGTCGCCGACTGATCGGCACGTACCCCAATATTGAGGTTGTGATCATCACCGCGGGCGAAGCGGGGTGCCATGTCTTTCGTGACGACCTTTTGCATCATGTGCCCGGGATTTCGGTTGTCGTGGAGGACACTGTGGGGGCTGGAGATGCGTTCAGTGCGGCGTTCATGAATGAATTCTTTCGGTCTCAGGACCCTCTTGCATCGGCGTGCGTCGCCAACCATCTTGGCGCATTTGTCGCTTCCCGCCGCGGCCCTATACCGAAGTACACGGAGGACGTGTTGCGGTTCTTACAGCCTTGATCTCGCGCCAAGCCAGCAAACGCGAATGCCTGTTACTTGCAGACTAGTTTGCAGAAAAGACGAGTCTCTCCCGTCCTTCTTCTAGGATGCCCTGGACCTCTAGCAAATCGGAGACTGCGACAGGCTGTAAGTGTGCCAGCCTATCTCGCATACGCTTCAGGATTTCCAGCAAACGAAGCGTGTCATTGTCCATCTTAAACCGTCTCGCAAAGTGGTGAAGGTGACTGACCTCCAAATCGTACAAACTGCGAACTTCTCCAAAACGGCTGGTGAAAGGGACCGAAATGAGGGGGGCCATTCGAGGGATTAATCGAGTTCGTTGCTCCTCAATGAAGGGGAAAACAACTGCCACCTGCGCTCTCCAGATGCGGCGGAGAATTTCCGAGCGTTCATTGTGGAGAGCCAGGAAAGCAGAGTGAGGCACAAGTTCACTTTCCAGCTCATCAAGTGCTCCGATTTCCCAGGTAGGCTCTTTGGCATCCATCCATCCACGCTCCAGCCCCACAGACCGAAGCAGGTTGTGAGGTTCAAGGAGTGCGGCCAAGTCTAAATCTGCGAGTCGCACAGCAAGTTCCGGGTCTGTCCCCGCGATCTCGGTACATAACCCCACCCGCAATCGACGATCCAGCGGACCGATGCGCTTGCTGCGAAGAAGCTGCGAGACGAACAGTGACATGTCGACCCGATCTACAACGCCTCGCCACCGACGAGTAACCAAGGCAGCCTCCGCCAGTACTGCTTCCCGGGTGACTTCTCCTGTTACTGCAACGCAGAACACTCCTCTGTTCCACCCACTGTTCCGCGACAACCGTGCGTACTCGATTAGAAAGGACCGCCAGTGAGGCCAGTACTCGGACGTCATCCCCTCGACCCATACAACCGTCTCCGCAAGAGCAGGAATCAGAGTTCTTGCGGAATAAATGGGCGGATCCGAGGGCAAGAAGGTGCGTAACAATTCCACTGGGTCGGACACGACGCACAACTCCGTTAAATCGATGGTTCGCCATCGCCAGACGTCAGTTTCTCGGACGAACGAGGCCAGAGCGCGTCGGATGCCGAATGGCACAGATTTCGGTAAGAGGAGGACCACATTGCAGCCTTCGCGTAAGTCGGTTTGAAGCCGGCCGAGAAAGGCAGCCGGCCCAGGCAATTGCCAAAAGATCGAATCCATAGAGGTCAACTATGGGCGTGAAGCAATCGTGCAACAACAGGATCAAGGGCATATTTCGCCTGTGACCCGACTGAGACTATGGACAGTCGGTCTGCCCACCTGATAACGCGGCTAACCTGTTCGGCTGAGATGGCAGAAGCGAGCGTGATGAGGTCCCCTATGCTGGCTGGATCATCCAACTGCGCTAAGATCTTCAGAGCCTCCAAGGCATCTGGCACAATTCCGAACGCGTCGTACCATTTGCTGTCGGTCACGAGCTCTTTGTCCAAAGCCTCGAGGTGGTCGCGCCATTTGTGAGGTGTCGACCGTGAGCGGTCGCCAAGCTCATGGACCAGTTTCGGCCAGTTCCCAGTAATCTGCGTTATATACTGAGCTGCTTGAGGATCACCGGGAGCCACTCCTGCGTCTATCATCCAGCGCCTGAGGGCCGATTCGCTCCACGGTTTGAGTGAGTGTTCCGTGACCGGCGGTCTTTTCTCGACAGTGGTGTACTGCCACGCGGTTCTCGCGTCGGCAAGAAAAATCACGCGAGTAAATCGTTTGCGCGACGTCTTGCGATCCAGAATAGCAGATGCCTCCCAAACCCAGCGCTCGGTCCAAGGACAACTGCTTGGCACAAGCAAGACCACGAGGCCCTCTCGTCTGTCCTTAGCTCGTTTCTCGACCGTTTTTACAAATTCCCCATAACTGCATAGATTTGCGAGACAAATGATTTCCGCTTGACTTGAGGCAACCTTCAAGAAAGGTTCAACATTTCCTAAACCTGAAATCTCGGTTCCGAAGACCACCGACACGCCACTCGAAGGTGCCAGCAGCTGCGATTCCTGAAGATACGTAAGCGGGCTTCTACACCAGACATCGTCTCGGAAAGTCCTTCGAAATGCGCCCGCTTCATACGGTGGGGGCGGCTGCTTCTCTGAAGCATCGAGAAGTTTCTGTTCGATCTCAGTTCGATTGCCTAACAGGTTGAGAAGATTGGCACTTCGAAGAGCATAACGATTATTGCCTACCTTGCGAAGCACCCCTAGGCCGATCATTTCCTCCAAGATCGTCTGGAACCCCTCATAACTACTATCTTCTCTGAACCCTTCTCCCCACCAGGAGAGTGCCTCCTCTCTGACCCAGGCAACATCCACGCCTTCGACGAGAGAGTCGCTGGGTGTAGGCTCAACGGCATGTAGTGCGAGGCAGAGTGCAATCACCCGGTCGCTCGGCTGCAAAACGGTTGCGCCGCTGACATTGGACACGGAAAACCTCCCTCCAGGGGCGGGGAGGGTTTTCTGCAAGGTTGATTAGAGCCGGAAGCAACTCCTTAGCGCCCAGATTCTCCTGTTCGCCCTCTTCATTGAGTGTGAGCCCTGGCACTCTAAGGAGATCGGCGTTTAGCGCATTGAAAAGTGTCGGGACTGTTGAATCCACTTCTTCAAGACTGAAGAGAGTCGCCAGATCCTTCAGAAGCCCCCTGGTCACACTAACGGTGGCGCGTGTTTCGGCGGATTGAGCACTGTCGAACATTTCACCAAGCACGCTCTCGGCATTCTCTATCCCGGATAAGACGGCCCTGCGGCAGTTTTGTACTTCCCGGTAGACAAAGTCCGTCATTGAAGCAGGCCGCTGTTCAATAGTGCTCGCCAGTCTTTCAAGCCACGCGACTGCCTCCCGAACATGCTTGATGATAGCGTTCTTCGCCCGCGCCTCAATGGGCCGACGATCGGCGGCTCTCTTGCGAAGCGCTTTGTCGGTGCGGGTCAGCTCTGTGACGACGTCTCTGTCGTTCTTCCATTTGGCGAGGCGCTCCCGAAACTCTTCCAGGTCCGGGTTCGGGTCCTCAAGCAGGGTCGCGATAAGTTGACCTATAGCGCCCTCGGGTTCAAGCCAGTGTCTCCAAACGTTCGTTGCTGGGGCATATACAAGCTGAGCCTTGCGAGCCTGCTCCCGCCAAGCTCTGAGCTGTGTCTTGACTTGTTCCAGGCATTGTTCCCATTGTTCCCCTTCATGGATTCCCTTCAGGATTGCCGGGCTCAATTCGACACCCAGTCGAGTGAAGTCCAGGATGGACTGCCGAAGTGCGCTCAAGACGCCAAGTCGCTGCGGAGGTAGCATCTCGAGCAAAGCAGCAGCTTCGGTCACTGGTGCCAACAACGCAGGCCTGAGAGTGGCTGCGAATACCAAGTACAAATTGTTCCGGTCCGCATCCCCCATTTCGGGGAGTCTCGATAAGACTTCGTGGTAGTTCGTCGCGAGGAGATCTACGATCTCCCCGCCGGGAATCCTGACCAGCGTTGCCAGGATGATGCTCCGAATTAATGCTGACGGTGGGTACAGACTATTCAGTTCTGGGTGTAGACGTTCAATGGTCTCGGCCAGGTGATAGGCGAGACCAAGTCGGCCCTGCTCCATTGCTATCCAGACATAGTTCGCGATCTTGGCTTCAGGAAGGGTCGTCAACACGTCACGCAGTGCGCCGTCGCATGGAGGTTCGGCTCTCGCGACCTGATTCAGATCAGTCTCCTGTGGAGTTCCTTGATCGGATTCCCAGTTCGAAGCTTCATGCCCGATCTCTCGCTTCGATTCCGCTGTCTCAGGTTTGAGATCGATTTGTTGTCTGTCCTCCGCCCCGGCCGGGGGAACCACAGTAAGCGGGAGTCCGGATCCTCTTTCTGTCGTCTCTGCTCCAGCCGAAACGATCTTGCTCGTTTTCAGTTGCTCTTTGGCCGGAGAAAGAAGTCCCACAGAATCTGAGGTTGTGATTTCGTCCGATTCAGGAACACCAAGTGGCGGAGTCTCTGCCTCGGGCGGCGCTTCTTGAAAGAATCTCGAGACGTTGCTCAAGCGCGACTCGATACTCCGCTCTAATGCCTCTATTTCGGCTCGTTGTCGTCGGGCTTCCTCGCGGGTTGCTGGAGGTTCCGCTGAGCGAAGTTGCTCATGTTTTACTTTTCCGGCAACCGCGTTGACATGGCCACATCTTCGTGGCTATATTGTTGCCGTGAAACGAATCAGGGCAGCAGAATTCAAGAATCGATGTTTGAAGATTCTGGATGAAGTTGCAGCGTCTCGACAACCAGTTGTAGTCACCAAGCGAGGCCGAGCTGTAGTTCAAGTGATTCCGTATGTGGAGCCTCAGAAAGAGGCGGGTCATCTGGCGGGGAGCATTCTGCGAGAAAGCGAGGACCCGTACAGCACAGGTGAGAGCTGGGATGCGGACGTTTCTTGACACCCACGCTTGGATCTGGTGGATCACTAGCGATCCTCGTCTCTCAAAGAGAGCCAAGAGCGCCATCGAGAAGTGTGCGAGTGACCAAGGTGTTTGGATCTCGCCCATTTCAATCTGGGAGGTCGCCAAAAAGGTCCAGAAAGAGCAGCTGGTTCTGGATCGCCCCTTTCGCCAGTGGTTAGGCGAAGCTCTGAACGTCCGGGGCCTCTTCGTGGCTGAGCTGACGGTCCCCATTCTGGTTGAAAGTTGTGAACTGCCTCAGCCATTCCACGGCGATCCGGCCGACCAGATTATAGCCGCCTCGGTCCGGCACCATAATGGGCGGCTCATTACGAAAGACAGCAAACTGCGCGACTATCCTCATCTCTCCACCATCTGGTGATCATCAGACCGCAGACTGGTTCTGTAACGCGACTCGAGCACGGTAGCAGTCCCCACCCCAATCAGCCCTAGCTAGTCTTGTCGCTTGGGAAGGAAAAACCTGGGACTGGCAGCCGAGCTATTGCCGATTGCCAGCCAGATGTCAGCCAGCGACTCGAAGATCTGCTCGGTCTCCTGTGTCGGGATCAGCCCCTCCTCGACCCTGAACAGATCGTAGACGTACTCCAAGAGGCGAAATAGCTGGGCAACCGGAACCTTCGTGTGTAGTCGAACTTGTGTGTCACCGACGGCGATTCCGCCAGCAAATCCCAGGTTGCAGAGCTGTATTCGCGGAGAAAAGGGTGTAGCCCAGCTGACTTCAATCTGCTGTCCGAAGCGTCGGTGGATCTCCCCGGCTAGGGCACGGAATTCGGGTGTGTCCGGCAGGAAAACCGGTTTGAACTCTACCAATGGTTCGACCATCACAGGCTGGGAATTGTAAGCCAGAAAGGAGGAAAGATGACAGAAACTTGAATCCTAGGCTGTCACCCCACGACGATCTGGCGCATAATCGGGTATCGGATTCGCCCCGGGGGGAGCTAGCTAGGTATGGAAGCGATCTCATCCATCATTAGAGCGGCCTTTGCCAATGCGAGAGCAGTACCAATCCCATTCGATGATCCCTTGCATCGCCACAGGGAGAGATCGCGCCTCTGGGTAGAAGCACTGGCAAGCGAGTTCCGGAGATTTTATTGCGACGATGCAAGTGTGCGCGTCTTCTCGAAGCACTGCCCGGATTACAGGCGCGACTTCCACCTGAACGAGTTACTTTACGACGTGTGCGTGTGTCGTGTGGCCGTCGTCCCGTCGGCAGTGCACAAAAAGGACCTTCTTTACATCAAAGAGTCGCTCTGGCAGGTCGAATCCGAATTCGCCCGAGACAGCCGCCAGGCTCTCATAGATTTCAACAAGCTGGTGCTCGGCTCGTCTCGCAACAAACTGTTCATTGGTCCACAGGTTAACGACAACGAGTCGTTTATCAAGGTCCTTGTCCCACCCGCCAGTGTGTGCATGGGGAATGTGTTTCTGGTACTTCTGCCGCACCCGTCCGTTTGGGACTCGGATTGCGCCGATAACGTGCTGTTTTGGCGGTTCCAGGACGGTGACTGGCGATCAAAACCATCCGGTTGTGTTTAACACCCTTCAGTCTGATCCCGTCGGAGGGAGCGTGAAAGGCCGGATTCTGCACGAGCGCCTTAAATAGTGATCACTCCGAGCTTTGTCGCTTTTTCTGTCGATAGAAGCGAGTGAGTGGCGTTTTCTGGTTATTACAAAATTGGTGGGTATTTTGAAATAGAAATAAAGACTGCGACCTTGTCGTCATATGTCAATCGGTGAACATAACGAACTCGATCCTCCTCGGTGCGACCTTGACGGTGGCCGCCAGTACTACGGTTCACCGGCATAAGGGACTGTCCCTCCAAAGCTACCTTTTGGAGGCAGTTCAAGAGGGCAAATCTACCTTGGCCAAACGAAGCTCTGGCTATCGGAACAGCCGAAAGCAACAAGCAGCTCACAAAGTCAGTTGACCCGGGTTTCAACCAGAGTTGTTGACGAACAGCATCCATCCGGATGGTGTCGACACACCTGCCAGTCCCGCCTTGAACTGTAAGCCTTTGCCAATTCGCCGTTTCCCAGCGGGTCGGCTCCTTCCAGTTCGTTAGCTGCTCGATTGGCATCGCCGATGCTCCTGAGCTCCTCCGACAACAAGGAGGTTTCCGATGCGCAAGATGGGTTCCGTTGCACTAATCGCGGTACTTCTTTCCACATCAACGGTCATGGCCGCCGTCCGAGGCAACTCCGTCATGTACGTGGGTGGAACTTACTCAGAGATTCCCGACAAAACCAAGGGCAAGCTCGATCTGTCCGATCCTCAGGTTGCTGTTTTCGAGTCGAAGAAAGGGCGGTTTGAGGTGCCCTATGCGGGCATCGGTTCGCTCGAGTATGGGCAAAAAGCCGGCCGACGCGTGGGGGTAGCGCTCGCTGTGAGTCCCTTGGCTCTATTTTCCAAGAAGCGCAAACACTACCTCAGCATCTCTTTCGTGGATCAGCAAGGGAACAAACACGGTGTTGTGCTGGAAATAGGAAAACGCAAGGTCCACGGGGTCGTGGCCGTACTCGAGCAACGTTCCGGCAAGCGAATGGAGTTTGAGTCGGAAGAAGCCCGCAAACATTTCGAAAAGGAGGCCAAGTAATGATTCGCAAGCCAATCGCAATCATTCTCGTCCAGATGATTTTCTTTCATGTCGCCGTACCGGGTGCAATTCGAGGTCATGAAGTTATGTACGTTGGCGGGACAATCGGCGGCCTGCCCGAAGCGACCGAGGGAAAGCTCGATACCTCCGACCCGGAACTCTTGAAATTCTATTCCGAGAAGGGGAGTTTCGAGATTCCATATGAGGGGGTCACTTCCCTCGAGTACGGACAGAAGGCCGGTCGTCGTCTGGGTGTTGCTATTGCCATCACCGTCTGGGCGCTTTTCTCGAAGAAAAGGAAACACTTTCTCACGGTCGGCTTCAGAGACGCCGACAATCAGCCGCAGGGTGTGGTGCTCGAATTGCCGAAAGGCAAACCGAAGTCGATCATTACAATCATCGAGGCGCGCAGTGGCGTCAAGTGCGAGTATGAGTCAGAGGAGGCAAGAAAACATGTTCACGGGTAGAAGCCAGGCAAGTGTTCTGTTTCTCCTTCTCCTTGCCTCCGGCTTTGCTTCGGGCAAGACGCCTCCGGTGCACAGACGGCTGAGGCGGCGCAAGGGCAGCTGCAGATGATTAAGAAGATCTGCGTAGCCGATTTTGTAGGAGACCCGACCCTGTTGGAGGCGGCGCGGGAAATAGCGTTTGCCGCCCTGTTCTCAGGCAAGCGGTTCGTCCTGACCGAGAAATGTGAAGGCGCCGACGCCGTTCTTAAGGGGGCAATTCTCGAGCGAAGTGACAGGCGTGTCAGGGCGGAGGGTGAGGCCGCCGACTTCGGCGTCGCTAGCGGCGGGGGCTACTTTTCAGGTGGGTCCGGTGGCGGCGGTTTTGGCGCTGCAGTCGGCGGCAGCGGCGAGACCTTCTATTCGGCAGAAGACCGAGCGCAGGCTACGGTAACGCTCCGTCTGGTAAATGCCGATGGCGAAGTGATCTGGGCCCATACCCAGGACAGCCCAGGTGGAAAAACAAAGAGCGCCCTCGCCGATGCAGTCGAGCGCGCTGTTCGGCAACTGCTTAGAGAAGTTGCGAAACAGGAAAAGCAACCGGATCGAGTTAGCCCGTAGTCCGAGTATATAGCGCAGGCCGGAGACTACCGTGAGACCGTTTACCGGTCTGCGCTATCGTTTGTACTGCCGAACAACGGAGGCCGCGGCGAGTCGTAGCACGCATCCATTCTTGCGCTTCCGGGCACCTCATGTTAAACCTCGGCCGGAGGTCTTCGATGAGCGCGTTTCTATTCAATCTCTCCGCCGTTCCCCGTGAAAACGAGACGTCGCTATACGCAGAGTTTTATGCCGGCGATATTCTCGGTTGTCGGTCGGATGCCTTGATTTGCTCTTCATTTGCTGGTGACTACAGCCCGGTTCCCGGGACCGTTCTCGGCGACCTGAGGGTTCGTTTTGGCTTCGATTTCGCTCACGGGCTGCCTCCGGGCTCCTCCACCTATTCAGGGCGACTTCATCACGTTCGCGTTCCAGCCACCGCAGTTTTCAAGACCCTCTGGATACTGGATCTGAAGGATTGGGATGGAAAGCCTACTCTGTCTGCCGGTCAACTTAAGCTCGCGTTCGACACGTTAATCCGACATGCCGATGAGGTGTCGGCTGACGCTCGCTCTATCTCCCTGCCCTTGCTCGGCACCGGGAGCATGGGACTTGAGGTCGAGCCGGTGGTGAGAGAGATCTTGCGACTTGTGAAGCAGTGGGCGATTTGCGCTCCGCGCGTCGAAATCGTCCGTGTCTTTGCGCACGATTTCGAGAAGGTTGCGTTGCTGAATCTGGCGATTGAAGGCGTCCTGGATCGAGCAACCGCCAGTAGCGACACACGATTGCTGGAGGCCGTGGCCGAAGAACTGAGTCAAAAGCTGGAATCCTTTTCCGAGCCCTTTCGCTCTTCACTGCGTAACCTTCTCAGCGTTGCCCGATCGGCTTCGCCGTCAGTCGGCGCGGTAGCGACCGAAGGCAGAAAGTTCGCTGAACTCTTTGCCGCTCGCATGTGTGCCTGCCTGAATCTTGCTGCCGGCAACACTCTTAACGAGGCCATCACTGTCTTGCAGCCGCATCTGGCTCCTCGGCGAGCGTGGGTCACCTCCTATTTGCGCCTCCTTCAGTATTTGGGGAACGAAGCGGTGCACTATAAAGCAGGTCAATTCCGCTTAACTCACATGGACGCGGCTGCTGTACTCGTTTCTGCTATCCGTATAGCTGAAAGCGCCGAGGAGATCAGGGCCCGGAAGTGATTGCGTTGGGGTTCTTTTGATTTTCGCCAGCTCGGGTTTCGTCATGCCCGTGCGAAGAGAATGGTGGTCCTCGACTGATGAGCCTCTGAGCCGTGGACTACCGACGTGCTAGAACGGCAGTCGGGTGTAACTTAGCTTGGGTAGCTATGGCTGGCTCGCCACGGTATGCAGGAGGACAGGATACCCTGGTTCGATGCTGACTTCACGGTCGATAACTTCAAGCCGGGTACTAGTGGAGAATCTGAGCTTTACCGAACGCTCTTGGCCTCGAGCCGGATTCCGGCAGACGATCGACCTTAACTGCCACTTTCCAACTTCAGACCCTGCCCGATCCCGAGATTGTGGGAAGGGTGTGAACGAGGTCCAAGTGGCTCTCAACTGAACAAACTGAATTGTGAGCCTCCAACCCTCTTCACAGCCTTCACCTCAGCCCCTTTCCTCGGAGAGGCAACTTGCGATCGCGATCGAGTTACTGGCACTTATGTCCGTTAGTCCAGAAAGACGTCCTCTGGACTTCTCAGACCGCGCAAGTTGCCCTCGAACGACGTGTTACAGCGCAATGACAGCAGTTATCCCAAGAAGCGGTTCAAATTGTGCCAGGCTAGCAGTTCGCGGTCAGGCCGAGCGGACGGGTCTTCTGGTACAGCGATTCGAGTACCGCGAAGCGGGTAGTAGGATCTGCCGTTACTGAAATCATCCCGCAATCGCTTGCTGACCTCGAAGTGATAATCAGGCGTAACGGTTACATACCCTTGGTCAAACAGCCGATGTATATCCGATCGAAGTAGAAGCCCATTCGAAACCCGGTGTTCACCGCCTTCG
>DAOTAI010000101.1:0-12833 GCA_035593865.1 Acidobacteriota bacterium | reverse complement strand
GTGCCCCCCGAGGCGATATCACCCTGGTGGAGGATAAGCAACGGGAAGAACATGACAACAGCGGCAAGCACTACTCCAATAAGGTCTCCCACCTGCATCTTCCATGGCGTGCCACCGAGAATATGGCCGACTTTCAAATCCTGGAGCATCTCACCGGCCACCGCTGCGGAGACACAAATAACCCCCGCCACACCGAGCACCGCCGCGATACCCGCGGGACCCGTCTGGCCAAGGGCCGCCATCAGGAGGGCAGCTACGATGACGGTGGAAAGCGTCAGGCCACTGATAGGGTTGTTGCTCGAACCGATCAAACCAACCAGGTAACCCGACACCGCGGCAAAGAAGAATCCGGCGACAATCATCACCAGGGTAGCAACCAAGGCGGCTGTCAGATCCTGGCTGAAGTAGTGGTAGAGAACGAAGGTCAGCACGGCGGCAACGACAATACCGGCCAGAACCCATTTGAAATTGATGTCGCGTTCGGTCCTGATGACCGCTTGCCCGCCGGCCGCCGCCTTTTTCACGTCACCGATCGATCTTGTCAGGCCGCCGATCAGGCTCTTGCGCATTCGCCAGAGTGTGAACACAGCACTGACGAGCATTCCCCCGATGGCGATTGGGCGGACCACATATCTCCAGACGGCCGTGGCCTGAGTTGTCCAGGTGTCCTCGCCGACCGCTTCACCCAGGCCGCCCGACAAAGTTGGGCCCAGGAAATAGAGCAGAAGGGGGACAAACAAGCCCCACGCCAGCAATCCACCGCTGAAATTCAGAGAAGCCAATCGCGGACCGATGATATAGCCGACTCCGATGTAGGCGGGGCTGACTCCGGGCGTGGAAAGCAACATTCCGCCACTGCCAGGAACACTGGTACCGGTTCTCAGATCAATGGCTGATTGCCGGAAAGGGATAAACTTTTCGGCGGATGACGCGAAAAGGTTCAGCTGTTTGAGAGCTTGAATCAGGGCGCCTACGATGCCCGCGCCAAACAAATACTTGGCGCCGGCGCCCCCGCTCTGCCCGGTCTTGTGAATTTCCGAAGCGGCAACTGATTCCGGATATGGCAGATCGACGTCTTCCACCATCACGCGCCGCAAAACTGTCACGAAAAGAATGCCGATTATTCCCCCGACCAGCATGATCGCGGTAGCTTCGATGTAGTGTTGCGTTGAGCTCAAGTCGCCCCAGACTCCCGCGATTACGAAGGCCGGAATGGTAAAGATGGCGCCGGCTGCAACCGATTCACCGATCGATCCGACCGTTCGTGCCATATTCTCTTCGAGGATCGAACCGCGGAAGATGCGAAGAACAGCCATGCCGATTACAGCCGCCGGATATGTTGCCGCTATAGTCATGCCCGCCTTGAGGCCCAGGTACGCATTTGCCGCCCCAAGTATCACCGACATCACCAGTCCGATCAGAAGAGCTCGAAGCGTGAACTCGGGCATCGAGGTTTCCACCGGCACGTAGGGCTTGTAACGAAGTTTCGGGGTTTCATCAGTCTTGATTTCGGCCATAAGCTCTCCTCGTCGAATTCCTGGTTGCCGGCTAAACCACGGGCCCAGGCAGAGTCACAGCCAAGCTGCGAGACTTCACGGAATTTAACACGATTATGAACGCCCCCACAACTCACAGTAACGCCCGTGCCAATCAATCCGAACGCCGGCCCGTCATGCGCGTAATCCGCGCAATCCATCCCCCGGATAGCACGGATTGCGCGGATTACGCGGATGACAGGCCGGCTACACAGAGAAATTCAGTTAACACCGATAGCAACTTGTTTGCTTGCATGCACAGTATGGTTACGATACGCTTTTCGCGGAACTGCACATGCTTCGAAGACTGGCTCTTCAGCTTATCGTCTCTGTCACGATCATTGTAGTCATCGTGGTGGGGACGTCCAGCTACATCAATGTCAAGAGTCAGGAAAAGCAGCTGCTTGATTCCATGATCCGCGGCGCCGATCAGCTCTCCCGAGGAATCACGAGCGCCACTTGGCACGCCATGCTGGCTGACCGACGGGACGCGGCCTACCAGGTCATGGAGAAGATCGCCGAGAAACAAGGCATCAATCGGATCCGGATTTTTAACCGTGAGGGCTGGGTGATGTTTTCGACGAATCCGGCGGACACCAACAGGCGGCTGAGCAAGGACGCAGATGCCTGTTCGCTTTGCCATTCGACTCTCCCACCCAAGGTCAACGTCGAGGTTCCTTCGAGGGCACGAATTTTCCGCACTCCGGATGGATCGCGAAAGCTGGCAATGGTCACGCCTATATATAACGAACCGGCCTGCAGCACGGCGGAATGCCATGCCCATCCGCCGGAAATGAAAGTGCTTGGAGTACTCGATGTCGATCTCGATCTAGACCAGGTGGATAAGGAGCTGACACGCATCAAGCTTCGAGGAGCTGGGTTTACCCTGATCGCCATTCTCTCCATCGGACTCTTTCTGGTGTTTTTCACGAAGCGATTCGTCGACGCGCCAATTCGACGACTGATCGAGGGCACAAGGGCGGTCAGCGAGATGCAGCTTGATCACCCTATTGAGATTCACTCCAGCGAGGAACTGTCGGCTCTCGCCCAATCGTTCAACGTCATGAGAGAGAGACTCAAAGAGGCCATGACGGAATTGAACGAGCTAAACCAGGGGCTAGAGAGCAAAGTAAAGGAAAGAACCGAGCAGTTGGAGCTGGCTCATAAAAAGCTGATCCAGGCCGATCGACTGGCGTCGCTCGGGCAACTGGCGGCCAGCGTCGCCCACGAAATCAACAATCCCCTTTCCGGCGTCCTGAATCTGTCAATGTTGATGCAGAGGATACTCAAAGACACCGGGGTGCCGCCGGAGAGGCTGCCAGAATTTCGGAAATATTTGGCGCAGGTCACCGCGGAAACGTCCCGGGCGGGGCGGATCGTGTCTGACCTGCTGGCTTTCTCACGCCGATCGAAACCGGCAGCCGGAGAGGCGGACCTGAACCGGATCGTGGAGACCACCCTTTCACTGGTCGATCATAAGCTGCGGCTGCTGAACATCGAGGTGGAGAAGAATCTGGCGGAACGGCTTCCGACAATCGTCTGCGATGCTCCCCAGATTCAGCAGGTTGTGATTAACCTGGTCCTGAACGCAGCCGAGGCGTTAGCCGGGAGGACTAACGGACGGGTGGCGGTTCGGACCGGCGAGATCTCCGAAGGAGTCTTTGTGGAGGTCGAGGATAACGGCGAGGGGATTTCTCCGGCGATTCTAACGAAGATTTTCGATCCATTTTTTACGACCAAGGAAGAGGGCAAAGGAGTCGGCCTGGGACTGGCCGTGGTGTATGGAATTGTAAAGGCACACGGGGGAGAGGTGGAGGTCAGTAGCACGCAGAACGTTGGAACCGTCTTCCGAGTCACGCTACCCCTTGTCAGCGATGATTCAACAAGGGGCAAGGAGACGATATCTCGCCTGGGACAGCTGGCGTGAGCTTTCTTTACCTGGCTTCAATAGGAAGGATTGAAGAGGAGCTGCTGCTATTTCTCGAAGCCCGTCTCGGCGAGGTCTTTGGGCTGCAGGTCGGCCGCCTGCATCCTTTTGTTGAGCCTTCCTATGCTTTCGATCCAATTCGTGGCCAGTACAGCTCGGTTGCCCTGATGCGCCAGCTGATAGAGATCTGTCCAGACGGAGCCAGGTTGCTCGGAATCACGGAGAAGGACCTTTTCATTCCTGTTTTGAGTTTTGTGTTCGGCCAGGCGCAGCTAAACGGGCGACTGGCGGTCGTGTCATTGGCACGACTTCATCAGGAGTTTTACCGTTTAGCCCCTGATCCGGCGATTTTGGAGCAACGGGCACTCAAGGAGTCGATGCATGAATTGGGGCACACTTTCGGGCTGGTTCATTGCCCGGAGAGGAGTTGTCCGATGTCACTGGCCACCAACATTCGGCAACTGGATCTCAAAAAGACGCAGTGGTGTGTCAGCTGCGAGATAATGCTGCGTGAAGCGATGGGGCAAAGTCGATGAAACCGTCGAGAGGTAAACACTCGGAGGTCGAGGCATGAAGAATCAATGGGAGATCCTCGTTGTTGACGACGAGGAAGTGATGCGGGAATCACTGGCCGCCTGGCTGAAAGAGGACGGCTACACGGTCGATACGGCCGCATCGGGTCATGAGGCCATTGAAAAAGCCGGGGAGAAGGACTACGCGATCTACTTCATCGACCTGAAGATGCCGGGAGGGATCGACGGGATAGAGACGATGATGCAGATCCGGAAGCTGCACCGTGATGCCTCCATCATCATCATCACCGCGTACGCCACAGTCGATACGGCGATAGCGGCAATGAAAGAAGGAGCCCAGGAATATATCGTCAAACCCTGCAACCTGGAGGAGATTTCCCTTCTCGTCACCCGCATCCTCAAGGTTAAGACTCTTCAGCGCGAAAACGCCATGTTGAAGAAGCGCCTGACCAAGACCTATACACTGAACGACATTGTCAGCAAGAACCCCAGGATGCAGGAGATATTCCAGCTGATACGCGATGTGGCCAACCTCCGCAGCACGGTTCTGATCCAGGGCGAAAGCGGAACGGGGAAGGAACTGATCGCCAGGGCCATCCATTCCTCAAGCGACCGAGCGAACATGCCTTTTGTCGGCGTCTCCTGCGCAGCACTGGCTGAGACACTCTTGGAGTCAGAGCTCTTTGGATATGAAAAGGGCGCTTTCACCGGAGCGACCACACAAAAGAAAGGGAAATTTGAACAAGCGCACGGTGGAACTCTTTTCCTGGATGAGATCGGAGACATTTCGCCCAAATTACAGATGGACTTGCTGCGAGTTCTGCAGGAACGAAGCTTCTACCGAGTGGGGGGCTCCGAGGAGATAAGAGTTGATGTAAGGGTCATTGCCGCCACCAACGTCAACCTGCAGGAAGCAGTCCGCAACGGACGGTTCCGGGACGATTTGTATTACCGTCTCAACGTGATTAATATCCGCATCCCGCCGCTTCGCGAACGGCTCGAAGACATCCCGTTGTTGGCCCGGCATTTTATAGAGCGACTCAGCGTTGAGATCGGGAAAGATGTGGAAGACATCTCTGAAAATGCTCTCCAGCTTCTTCTCTCGCACGACTGGCCTGGCAATGTACGGGAGTTGGAGAACTGCATCGAAAGGGCTATGGTTACCTGCCGAAGCCGCATCCTGACACGAGCTGACTTCGCTTTCCTGGCTAAGGAGGACGAGGGCCGCGATCCCTGGTTTGTCCCGGCGATTACGCTGCAGGAACTTGAAAAGCAGGCCATAGAGTCAGCGATCAAACGAAGCCGAGGGAACATCAAAGAGGCGGCCGCCCAGCTGGGAATTGAGCGATCGACGCTCTACGACAAAATTAAGAAGTACGAGATTATGAGGTAAGAGCGGACATTGGACGAAGCGGACAAAGTGGACCAAGTGAACGAAGTGGACCTAGTGGACAAAATGGACCGTTACTGCCACCCCTGTCCACTTTGTCCACTAGGTCCACTTGTCCACTAAGGTTGCAAGAAGTAACTGCTGCACACGTGGTCCCACCGCCGCTTGTCGAAGGCTTGGGAGACAGTGTCGACAAGCTCGCCTCCGTCAGCCAATGCTGAACCCACCTCGGACAGGGATGCCTGCCGTTGGAGCCGCTCCAGCTCGTGACGAATCCACGGCCCGATTTCACTGCCGCTCAACAGGTGTTTAGCCTCCCCGATCGGGGAATCGGGTCGAACTCGAAGATACCATTCTTGCCCCTCGCCGCTTTCCAGCACCTCTCCCGTAACCGGCGCCAAGACTCGGACATCGGCGCCTGATTTGTGCACAGTCCAGGCGACGCCGTTCGCCACAAGGCGGTCGCCCGGCTTCGGCAGGACCAGTCGGTCAGGCTGCCCGATCAACCTGCGGGCGAACTCATCCGGACCGATCAGGACAGTGCCATCGTCTAGTTCTTCCAGCCAGGTATGGCCGCGATGATAGCGACGCTGGGGATGATACCTCAGCCCCGCGATTTCTACGGTCTCCGGTTTTTCGACCGACCTTTTCTCCAAAAGACTGGCGTGTGTGGAGCAATCGTTGCAATCAAAGGCGTTCGGACAAATCCTCCCCTTCAGCTCTCCTGTCATTGCGTGGCGGCACGCTTTCTCATCAGGTGTGAGATCTTCGAACTGCTGCTCCCAAACAAACTGCTCCCTGCGTTCACTTCTTAGTCTCCTGATCGAGTGCGCGAATCCCAAGGACGACGCGCCCAAGATCACCAGGACGACGGTGAAGAAAATACCGAGAAAGAGTAGATGCCCAAATTCCCAATGAAACCCGTGGACTCCCGGAAACATAGACTTGATTCTCCTTTACGTCGTTCGAACAAGGGGCGAGCCGGACGCTTCCACGGCTTCGCTGACATGCCCCGCCACCCGCCGTTCTTCCGGAAACAGATTCAAGTAACGGTAAGAGACGGAATACACTAGAACACCGTACGCGATCATTCCGAGAAAGGTACCAACTTCCTCCCAGCTGGGCCAGTAATTCAGGAAAGGATCAAACGGCAGAGTCGGAAGAGCGAGCGTCTGAATCGTCATAACAAAGCGGTTCAAGGCCACGCCGAGGCAGACGAAAAAGGCAGCGCCCAGCAGCCAGGGTCGCCTCTCGCGCAAGCGTGAACTGAGCAGGACGACAGCCGGGAGCAGACCGCACACCACGATTTCCGCAAAGAGGATCCAGCTGCCAAACGGCTCCCAGGCATAGAAGTCAAAGGGATGAGAACCGAGCGCCGGTGACGTCCGGTTTAGCCAGATGAGCGTGTCGATGGCTTTCAGCAGAACATAGACAGCCAAGCAGATTCCTGAAACCCGACCGAGAAGATTAAACACGGCGCTGGAGACCAGGATCTTTCGCGAGACCCGGGAGACAAATGAGATCACCAGCATGAGGAAGCAAGGCCCGGCAGCCACGGCCGATACGATAAAAAGGAAGAAAGTGCTGGGCCAAATCGCAATCCCCTCCCGGAAGGCAAATGGCCTGCCTTCCAGCACCCCGTAGAGGCCTCCGAGAGAACCCTGGTGGAAGAACGAGAGGAAAGTTCCGACACCCGCCAGGACATACATCAGCTTGTGCATCTCGAACTCGAAAACCAGGAAAGAAGGGATGCGCCGCAGTTTGCGGTTCTTCAGAACGATCGGCAGGTATTCGATCAGGAGGACGCAAAGATAGCAGCTAATGCAGAAAGTAACTTCGGTCAGCATCGAATGGACATTCGGATGCCAGAACGTGAACCAGGCACGCAACGGCTGTCCAACGTCGACCGCAAGGACGGCTACCGCGCCGCTGTAACAGATAAGCCCGATCACGACGGCGCTGTTGATCACCGACTTCAGTTCCTTTTTTCTCAAAATATAGAGCAGAAAGCCGGTAAAGAACGCGCCGGCTCCCAGCGCTATCACCGTCAGATCGAGGAAGATCCACAAACCGAAGGCAAACCGGTTATCCATGTTCGTGCGGTTGAGGCCGTGCCACAAACAGACGAACGCCGAATAAACGCCAAACGAGAGAATTCCCAGCCACGGAAGGATCCACAGAGAAAACCTGAAAAACGAAGTCCGATCTAATCCTCGGGATATTAAATGCCTATCCAATGGTTTCCTCCTTTCGTCCGGGCAACCGGTTTTCCGCCAGCCTGCGCACCCAGGGACGTTTCGACACGTAGTAGATTTTTGGATCGGTTCCAAGGGATTCAAGCAACCGGAAGGCATTCTTGCCGGCGGCCATTTGAGCGACCTTTGAGGTCTTGTCGTTAAGATCGCCGAAGACGAGCGCCCCTGTTGGGCAGGCGTCAACGCAAGCCGGCCGGTACTCCTCGGCCTGGATTTCTCGACGTCCTTCGGACGCCGCTTTCGCTCGCGCTGCCTGCAGGCGGCCGTGGCACAGGTTGCACTTTTCCACAACACCTCTCATCCGCGGCGATACCGCCGGATTGAGTGTCTTTTCCATGCCTTTCGGCCAGACCGGATCCCACCAGTTGAAGTAACGGGCATGGTAGGGACAGGCAGCCATACAGTATCGGCAGCCGAGACACCTCTCGGGCATCTGGCCGACGATCCCCGTTTTGGGGTCGACATCGACCGCCTGTTGCGGGCAGACATGAACGCAAGGAGTGTGCTCGCCGCAATGTTGACAGAGAACCGGAACAAAGACCGTCTGGGCTTTAGGAAAAGCCTCTCGATTGTCCGCCTTGTACACCCTGATCCAGGTGATCCCCTTGCGATCGTCCGCATCTGGAAGAGGCGGAATGTTGTTTTCGACTGAGCAGGCAAGCATGCAGGCGCCGCATCCGTGGCAGCGATCGAGATCGATCGCCATACCATACCGCGCGACCGCGCCGCCGTTTGGTTTCGCACTATCGCTGGACGCTGTATTGTTGCTAGACATTCAACCTCCTGATCGATGCGGGCGTCCCCCGCCAAGCGCCATCTTTCCCGACCTCACACAGGGTCCTTGGATCAGACCACGCAGCTGAAACTGGAACCTCGACAATCGGAACGCAAATCAGACCTGGCATAATCGCTGAATCGATCCGCATGCAGACTGGCAGGCGGCCCCTGGCGGTCTCGATTTCCGCTCGCTCGCCCTCTCGCACTCCCAGCCTGGCAGCGTCCGAAGGGCTGATAAAGGCATCGCCGGCCTGAGGATAGAGGCGCGATTCGCTGGTTAGTTTCCCGGTTAAGGGTGAAGCCAGCGTCGCCATGAAGGACGTGCCAAAAGGCATCAGCACGAGCGACGACGCGGGCGCGGAAGTGACCTCTATTCGCTGGTCCAGATCGCTTCTCAGTCTGTCCCAGGTATCGGCTGTTAAATAAGGGGATCCGGAGAGCTTCAAATTCGCCAGGTCCACGGGTGAGTCGTACCAGCAAGCGCCTTCGCGAAGCGCCTGGGCTAGATCGGCGGCCGAAGCGAAATCTGTAAGGGGCTTCGTGGTCTCCTCTGAATAGACGAAGACAGTGCCTTGCTGAGTTTCCCACACTGCCTGGATTCGCGATTCTATGAGCGCCTCGGCATCTGGCGCCGACCAATCGAGAACGGCCTGGCTCGCTGCCCGACCCAGGTATTCCAACGGGGTCAGACTGTCCGCCGGCGCAGTGAGAAGGGGCGCGGACAGAGCATAAGAAGCGACCGGAGAATCCGAGGCAGTAGGCACTTCCATCAGCGATTCCAGGTACAGCGGCGTCGGCAGGATGTAATCAGAAATTGACGAGTAGCCAGTCTGGAACGAAGAGAACGTGACGACCAGGGATTTCTCGGCCAGTTTGGCCTCGATCAGTGACGCCGGGATGGAATTCCCGAGCGAGGACGCATCAATCATCAGCAGACGGATCGAACGGTCCGGCACCCCGGCGAGCCTGGTGACCGGAACGTCACTGGAGCTAGCTACAGCGGGCGCCGGCAGTGATCTTCTCGGCACAACGCCACCTGCGCGGCCCACCGCCCCCATTAAAAGGTTAAGCAAGCCGATCGCCAAATGATCTGCCCGTTGATTTCCGCTTTCACCCGGCGCTCCGCCTATCAAGGCAAGGGCCGGAGTCTGACGGACGATTTCTCGGGCCGTCGTCACGATGGTCTGCGGGTCGATGCCACAGGCCTGTGCTGCCCGCTCAGGGGTCAACTCGTCGAGCAGGGTTCGTGCTTCCGGAATACCTTGGATCTGCGCGACTAATGAGCCGACCTCCGGAGGATAAAGCTTTTCATTCACGATTACGGCAGCCAGGCTGAGAGCCAGAATCGGTTCTGATCCGGGCTTCACCGGTAGCCAGGAATCGGCCATAGCCGCCGTTTTCGAGTAACGAGGCTCGATCTGGATTAGCCGCCCGCCGTCCTCCCATGAATCCAGCAGATGCGACACTCGCCCCGGCGCCCCCCATCCTTCCATCAGATCGGTTCCGAAACTGACAACCGTTCGCGCCTGTTCCAGATCAACCCCGAACTCGGAATACTCTTTGCCAGCAATTCCGGCGAAGACCGTCAGAGCATGCTGGGTGTCGTCAACCGGCGCGAGGTAGACTCCGTTGGAAAACTTCGAAAGAAACTCCCGGTAAACGAGCGAAACTGATCGCCCGGGAAGCATATCGAGAATGGCGACCCGTCCGGCGGATGAGTCGCTTCGGACGTCTGCAATCGTTTGGCTGATGGCTTCAAGAGCTTGATCGACTGGAATCTGCCGGACTTCGCTTCCACGCTGCGTCTTGATGATACGGAGCGGATGACTAACGCGGCCGGGGTGATATGGAAGATGATGTGCGACCAAGCCGCCGGGACACAACGCACTTCGGCCGATGGGCTGGTCTGGGAGCCCGGTCAAACTGATCGGCTGCGAGCCGATACAGCGCACACGAACACCGCAGCCGGCGGGACATAAGCCGCAGGTAGTATAACGGATGATTGTTTCCCCCCTCGGAGGGACTGGTATCCAGGACCAGTTCTGCGTCCAGATCGTCGCATCGTCGAGGACTTTCCACGGCAGCGGCGTGAAGAGCGTTCCGAGCGCCGATCCTCCCACAAATTTGAGCAGGTGTCGCCTGTTTATGTTGCGTTGGGACGCGCTCGGTTTCGCCGCCTCATTTGTCAGTTTCATTTTCGTAGCCTTTCCTTGGTCAAGCGGAGTCATCTGAAGTACGAAAAGGTGAGTTCTTACTGCGTTGCGGCTATTTGTGACAACCCATGCAACTTAGCCCGACGTTGTGGTCGGCGTGACAAGACTCGCAGTCATCCATCTTCATGCCGTCCCAGGGGGCCGTGCGAATACCTGATATTGACTGTCCCCAGATATTCCGGCTGTATCCGCTGATGCGATTTCGCTCGTAGGGAGGCAGCGCTTCCGATGCGCCGTGCGGACCGTGGCAGCGCTCACAGTCGATTTCCGCCAGCTTGACGTGATGAACATGCGAGAAGTAGACGTTTTCGGGTTGACGTGAATACACCAGCCAGGGGATTTCCCGGTTCTTGGAAATGTACTCTTCAAAGAGCACTTTTTCCGCGGCCGACGTACCCTGGAGCTCGGAGTGACATCCTGTGCAATTGTCCATCGTCGGAATACCGCCGAAACTCCCATCTTCCCTGAACGTATGGCAGTCCTCACAGGCCATTCCGACATTCTCTCCAGTGTGCGTTTTATGACTGAACTGAACCGGCTGGTCGATTTTCTCGTAAAGGGCGAGGGGAAAGGCCCACCAACCGATTCCGAGCATGAGTATGAAGCCTAAAATAAACGCCAGATGAGTGTGTACACGCACAAACTACCTCCTGCCTATCTCACTCGAGTCGAGAAGAATTCGCTGAACAAAGAGATAATCTGGTCTCGGGATAGTCCGTCCAGCAAAGCAGTTCTCCGGAAACCGGTGTCCGCAGAGTCCTCTCCGAAAGCTCGCGCCGCCCCGTACTTCTTTAAGTAATCGTTGAGTCGCTCGTATTCGTTCCTCATCCAGGACGCGGCCTCGGTTCCCGGCACCAGGGGAGTCCGGTGTTCCTCCGATTCCTCAGGTGTCCCCTCAAACAGCCATCCCGCACCATAGGGATCTGCCGTCAACCTGCTCGGCTCCGCGCGCAGGTAAAGGTTAGCCGCTTTGATCAGGATCCGGTTGGGGAAAGCCAGGTGCAGATCGACACCTCGTACCGTCAGAACCAATTCCGGTTGGCACAGTCCATTGACCGTCAGGAAGGTGAGCTGCTCGACCGAGCCGACGACTCGGGTGAGAAAATCGTCGATGCCGATTTGCCACTGTCCGCGCACCGTCCGATCCAGCCACATGTGGTTGGGGGTGTAATCCAGGTCAACCGGCGGATGAGCCGTTTCCGCTTCTTCAAAATCAGGGATGGATGAATCGAGAGAGACTGTTGATCGGTACAAATCACAATACCGAAATGAAGCACGACCGCACTTCAGGAGCGCCGGCTCCGACGCGGGAATGAACTTCCGCCACGCGGCCGCCGAACAGTACTGCACCAGCGAGTTGCGCAGCCACGGACAGCCAGATGACGAATCATCGCAGGCCGGGATTGTCCGAGAAGGCTGGGCATTTTTGACAACAGGACAGTCGCTGTACGATGGTCCGGAACAGATCTCGCTGTCGGTGTCGGCCCCCTCTAACAGAATCATTTTCCGGTACCCCGACACGCTGCAGTACTTGACCCGCTCTTCTCGAAAAAAAGGGCAAATCATGAAAGCCCCTGCCAATTCCACCACCGGGATAGACCCGGATACATATCACTTCTTCTCGGCGGCTCGAATCTGTTCTCCGCCGTCCGCCATCGTCAGACCTAACCCTTCGACTGGATAGGCGTGATCATCCAGGGAAAGCACCTTTCTGGTCTTTCGCCGACGGATCTCATCAATCATCGCCTTGGCGACCAGGCCAAGGCTCACCAGGATTACAAGGCCCAAAATTGCGTTTGTCACATTAAGCCAGACCGTTCTGGGATCGCCGAAGTCAAACACCTGTTCCTCCTTCTTTCGGCCGGCTGCCCCGGCCATGTGCACATTTCTCCATGCACCCGCTGGGTTCAATTGCAAGATCGGTGCCGAAGATCAAGACAGCTGTCACAACCATAGTTAAATGGCTGGCGGAAAAACATTTCCCACATTAGCGGGCGCTCGTGAGGCGACGAAACAATGTAGGATTTTCGGACACCCGGTGTAGGAGTTTCGGACATCCAGGCTTCATCATGGCCGGACTCTGGAGATGGAGAGTCCAGCCACAATAAAAGACACGACACTCCAACCGCCGCCGGGTCCTTTGTTTGTAGTACCGCCTTCTATGAGGGCCCTCGTTGTCAAGACGTAAAATTTCCGGGCTTAT
>DAOTAI010000637.1:0-2063 GCA_035593865.1 Acidobacteriota bacterium | reverse complement strand
CGATATAAGGTTGAGAGATCGTCTGGCCTTCCCCAATAGGAAGGGGCGTATCTTGATATGCGGATTCACGAATGGCGGCGGGGACAAATTCGTGGCGTGGCACGGCACGCATCGCTTCGAGAACTCTGGGGTTGTTCACTCCCCGCGCCCTGATCTGTCCGTCGACCATCTGGTGGCGGAGGATTCGGTAGTAATCTTGACTACCGGGTTCCGTCGCAGGAACAGAGGCGTGTCGGCAATCGGAAAAGCTCAGGGCCAGAGAGGCGATCAAGCCGGTGATGACGAGGCGGGAAGCTGTCATCATGAGCGTATTGTAACCTTTCGTGCGTCCCGAAGTCGCTTTCTTTGATAGTTACGGGCAAGCTCTACGAAGATGCCGAGATCACGATCCAGATCGCCTGCAACTCCGTCAAAGTAAAACGTCCGGATCGGGAGGCCGTCGAGGTCACGGCTGAGACGGGGATAAATCGCCTCGCATATGATGCCGTTCATGCAGGTGAAGGGGCTGATGTCGATCACGCCGTGCGCCCCTTTCTTGTGCAGGTAGACCGTTTTCCCGACATTAAGGACCATTTCCCCAAGTGCGCCGGCAGGGGGAAGATAAGGCTCGCTGTATCTGAGCAGCTCGTCAATGCTGGAAGGCTCCTCATAACCCTTGAAGTCGTCCAGCAAAGGCTTTTTCAAGTGATGCTCATCGCGGTGCTGAATCCAGGCGGTAATCCTGTTTTTCAGCATCGCCTTTGTGAAACGTTTCCCGGTCCTTGCGAGGTTGTACCGTTCCTGGTGGGATGTGTAGAGAATCCACTCGCATATGTCAGAAATCCAGGCTTCGCCGCCATGTTCTTCCAGGCGTTCGATCAGGTTTTCGTTACTAAACGAGTGGTGGCGACAGAAGATTTCCCCCACAATCCCGATAAGCGGTCTTTTCTCGTTGCGGTTTGCCGGGACTGAACGAAAGCGGTCCCGGCTGGCGGTCATCACGTCCACCAGCCGCCTCATTCGTTCGCGGTGATCGCAGCGTGCCGAAAGCGCTTGACAGGCCTCGGCCAGGCATTCTTCGTAAACCTGTCGGGTGTCTCCTTTCTGAATTTCGTAAGGCCTGGTCCTAAGAAGGAGTTTCTGGAGGAGATCCGCCACGACGAATGCCCGCCAGGCGGTTCGAATGAAACTATGGTCGCCGATCCCTTTATAGGCGTTCTTGCTGCTTGGCGAAAAGATCATTATGTCTGCATAGCCAAGCTGCTGCATCACCTTCTGGATGTAGTTTTCATACTGGCCGAAGCGACAGGGGCCTCCAGATGTCGGCATGAAAAACGCCGTCTTTTTGGGGTCGAATCCGGGGCTGTTCACGATCTTCAGAAAGTCCCCAAGAGTGATACGCTCTGGCAGGCATTCGTCTCCGGAGGTGAAACGACTTCCGAGTTCGAGTGTCGTGGGGTCCGAGTCAGGCGTTGGCTCTGCATCAAGTCCCACCGACCGAAAGGCTGCGGCAACACATCGGGTAGCGCCGTAAGACATTTGAGGCAGGTAAATTGTTCGTCCGATAAGAGATTGCTGTTCCTTCATATGACAAGTCGGTTCAGAGCCCTCAGTTCGAAGTCCCTGGTGCCTGAACGCAAAACCAGTAACCTCGAACCCCGCAGGCCTTACTGCTTTTTCCACCACCTCAGGAAGCCCTTGCTGTCGAGGTAGGCCTCGCAACGAGTCATAAAGCCGGCATCATTGGAATGCCCGTCAAACTGGAGTGTCAGAAAGGGCTTGCGGGCCGCATCCTCGACATAGTGCTTGATATACGAGTCGGGACCGCATTTGAAGTTTGTGATGTAAATAATGTGGAGGTTGGGGTACTGAGCCACCAGGCGACAGGCCTGCAGGATCTTCCGCCCGTAGTTCCAGTACATGTTCGGGTTCACCTCACTAATATCAACACCGCGAAGCGGAAGGAAATCCATGGGGATGACGTTGACCCCGTAATAATCTCGCAGTTTGCGCGGGATATCGAGGTTAGCCCCGCTGTCGTTAACGTTGTAGGGCCGGCCGACCAAGACTATTCCCAGCCCGCC
>DAOTAI010000636.1:0-2070 GCA_035593865.1 Acidobacteriota bacterium | reverse complement strand
AGAGGCATGCCGCCGCGAAAGGCCAGCATGAAAATGCTCATGACCCGGCCGCGCATCTCCTCCGTCGTTTCAAGTTGAACCAGCGAGGTGATGGACGCAAACAGGACCATCAAGGCCACTCCCGCACAGAAGAGAATCAGGTAACTCAGCATGAGATTTCGCGACAGGGCGAACAAGACCAGAAAAGCGGAAAAGGCAAGCTGCATCCGCAGCGTCAAGGCGCCTCGATGACTGACCCCGGAAAAAGCCGCGTAGAGGAGTGCGCCGCTAACGGCTCCCGCCCCCGACAATGCCATCATCGTTGAATACCCAGTAGCCCCGGTATGGAACACATCCTTCGCGAAGATTGGGAGTAGCGTCACCAGAGGTATGCCACAGAAGGCCGAAACAAAACCGAGTACGCACAGCTGCCAGAGCACCCCGTGTGACCTCACGAAGCTGAATCCCTTCCGCATACCTACCCATACAGAATCGGTCGTCGGCAGCGGCCGAAAAGACGAGCGTATCAAGTAAAGGCTGATGATCACCGCCAGGAACGAGACCCCGTTGAGCGCGAAACAGGCAGTGGCGCCGAAAGCAGCCAGAGCAGAGCCGGCTAGCAGCGGGCCAAGCACGCGCGCCAGGTTAAATTGAATGGAGTTGAGAGCAATGGCATTCGCAAGCACTTCTCGCCCCACCAGATTTGGAATCAGCGCCTGGTAAGCCGGGCCGCCAAAGGAACGGGCAGTGCCGACGACAAACACGAGTATCAGCAGATGAGAGATCTTCACCCAGTCGAAATAGACCAGAAACGTCAGAATGAAAGCGCAAGTCATCTGGACATATTGCGAGCCGAGCAGCATTTTCCGGCGCTCGACACGATCCGCCACGACCCCGCCGACGAGCGAGAAAAGCAAAAGTGGAATCTCGCCCAGAAACCCGGTTAGACCCAGGTATAACGCCGAGTTGGTCATGCTCAGAACAATCCACGACTCCGCCACCATCTGCATCCAAGTTCCGGTCGTGGACGTAAAGGCGCCCAGCCACATGATCCGGAAATCCCGATAGCGGAAAGCTTGAAACGTTCTGGCCAGGAAGTCGATAACTAACCGTTCGCCGGCAGGGCGTGTGGAGGGTCGGGATGACACGCCGCCGGCCGCGTCATTCGAGTCAGTCATTTACCATCCATTATGACAGACGGGTATGCATGCGAACTTCGTCGCATGTCAGTTTGTGAATAACCAGACATCAGCTAAAATGACCGAATGCGCCGCGCTGCTTTGACACTGATCATCCTCGGGACAGTATGGCAGGCAAGGGCCGAACAGGAGGTTATTCCACGACCGGACGATCCTGAGCGCCAGAGGCGAGAGTTGACCGAGTGGCGGACTGTGACGGTCGCTGAAGGCCAGGGCATAGAAGTCAAGCCAATCCCCGAGGTCACGCTCTCCTTTCCAGAGGTGGTGAGAAGAGGCGCCATTACTTTTCGCGTGCTCTTTGACGGCCCTAAAGCGTCCGACGGATACCTGACGGGCTCTCCCCCAATTTTTGTGGAAACTGCGGGAGGACTGGAGTACCAAGGCCCCATCGGCATTTGCATTCATTTCGCCCCGGAGCTTTTCCCTGATCAGGGAGCGGATCTGCGATTACTGCGCAGAGTCGATAAGTCGTGGGTTGACGAGACGCGAACAATCGACCGTGAAAAGCATATTGTTTGCGGACAGCTCCCGAGGCTCGGACTGATTCTGCTCGCGGTTCGCAGCATCTCTGGCCTGTATGACGACCTGGCCGAGACCATGCGTTTGATTCCGAATGAGGAATTGCAGCAGGACTTGGCTGACCCGGTCTTAAAGAGCCGCGAGGCGGCTTTGAAGGGCGATCGCCTGGCCTTTGAGCAGCGGCTGAAGGGGATCAGAGAGCAACTTGCCGCAGCAGACAACGAAAGCCTTCCTTCCCAGACCCGGGAATGGATCACCTACTTCCTGAATCGACTCGATGCCCGCGTGAAGTGATGCGGCCAGTTTTGAACTTCCGGCTGCCAACCCGGCGATTGAGTCTCCTCAGAGTCGACTACTGTTCGGAAATTGAGGC
>DAOTAI010000635.1:0-2076 GCA_035593865.1 Acidobacteriota bacterium | reverse complement strand
AGGGCGAGGTCTGGCCGTTTTACGCCACCGAGCCGGGCGATTTCGCCTCCACCCGGCTCCCGGGGGACTGGTTTGTTCTTCCGGACCAAGCGAAAGAAGCAAACAAGCCTTATCGTCCCCCTTCCAGCCCCCCAAAAACGGTCAATTTGCCCGCCGAGCGTTCGGGTTGTGAGAAATCCGGGTTAGCCGGGTAGTTACCCAGCGGTCAATTGTTGCTGCATGACCGATTTAAAGGCCGCCTGAAGGCGGGACTACAAACCCGGTCGCCGGTTGAACGATGGTCTTTATTGTGGCCGGACTCTCAAGCTTAAGAGTCCGGCATCGCAGCAGGACGATGCTGACACCTTTGACCCTGCCTGCGGCCCGGTGTCGGACTCTGGAGAGTCCGACCACTATCAGCCCGTGCTGAAACCATCGATCCTGCTCTCTGACCACAATTATGTCGGGGCTCCCGCCTGTCTACACCGAGCGAGCTTCTTCGGTCTCACCGGCTCGCGTGGTAAAGTGTTTTTTAATGTCCAGATTTTTCTTTCTCATTGCAGGGCTCGTAGCCTGCCTGTTTGTGATCTTCCCCGGCGTTCCTGCACAGTTAAGAGCGCAAGACTCCGAGACCGCCAAAGCCGAGATGCTCAAACGCGGCGCCCAGATTTATAAGAGTCGTTGTCAGCTTTGTCATATGCCCGGCGGTAAGGCAGCGACGAAAAATATGCGGTTGGATGACGACGAATGGAAACACGGCAAGAAACCGGAACAGATTGAAAAGGTCGTGGCGGAAGGCGTCAAAGGGACGGCGATGATGGGCTTCAAGAAGCGTCTCAAGCCGGACGACATCAAGGCCGTCAGCGCCTATGTTCTCAGCCTGAGTTCTCCTGACCCGGACTGAACCGCCGGCCTAGCAATGAGAACAGAGGTGCTCGATCAGGATTTTTGCCCCTATCGCAAGCAGAATAAGCCCACCAAGGAACTCGAACCGTTTACCGGCCAGACTTCCCAGGAACTGTCCTAGAGCGGAACCGATCAACGTCAGTAAGAAGGTTGTCAGGCCGATCACGACGACCGGATCCAAAATCGAAGACTGAAGAAGAGAGAGTGAGACACCGACCGCGAGTGCGTCGATGCTGGTGGCAACCGAGAGCGCGAGGATCGTGCAGATACCGAGCACGCCGACATAACAAGCCGGCTCCTGTTCGGTAACGGCCTCGTACATCATTTTGCCCGCTATTGCCGTAAGAAGAACGAAAGCAATCCAGTGATCGATAGCGGCGACAAGGCCTTGAGCAAGACTTCCCAGGGACCATCCCGCAAAGGCCATCAACGCCTGGAAGCCACCGAAAAACAGTGCCAACACCAAAGCCTGATAAGCTCGGGATTGCCGGGTGGTGATGCCATTGTTCACGGAAACCGCGAATGCATCCATCGACAAACCCACTGCGATCAATAGCAACGAACCCGGCGCCATCATCCTCCTGCAGATTTAAAGTGCAGAATCATAAACGTTTTGTTGTGATTTGTGAATAGTCTGTGTGGAGAATGCGAAGGGCTCGACGATTCTTGCCCCCGGATAAAGCGGATGCCGCGGATTACGCGGATTAGGATCTCATCGATGATCTATCAATACCTGGATTTTTCCTCGCCTGTAAGACCCGAGCCAGACGGGGGCGACGTTTTGGCCGACCGGATCCCATTCGATCTTCCCACTTGTGCCTTGCCATCCGGACAGGTCGCGAATGGCATCCCTGATCAAGGCACGGTTAAGACCACTTCTTCGAATGGCCTCGACAACCAGGCGCACGGCATCGTAGGTGTAAATCGCGGTAAAGTCCGGAGCGTGGCCCGAGCGAGACGAGAACCGTTTGGAGAACGAATTGTAGTCGGGCGAAGGGTTTCCAAGTACAGGAAAAATGACTCCTTCCGCTTCTTGTCCGGCGGTCTCGAGGAAAATCCGCCGCCCCATCGTGCAGCTGCCGTAAACAGTTGCTTTGCTGCCGGCCTTTCTGAGAGCCAGCACCAGGTTCGCGCTGTCAACCGCGCCGGCGACCACCAGTTTTTTCGCTGCGAACAATAGCGCCAGCAGCT
>DAOTAI010000634.1:0-2081 GCA_035593865.1 Acidobacteriota bacterium | reverse complement strand
AGTCACGTGTCGGTCCTGACGGACCTGGCTCAAAGCTTTCACCTGATTCTATAAAGTGTCGGTCCTAACGGACCTGCAGTCAGTAGAGAAAAGTCGAAATGGTCGAAATGGGGACGCTGGCCAGGCATTAGGGCCTCGTTCAACGGCGGGCGCCCGGGTTTGTAGTACCGCCTTCAGGCGGGCCTTAAATCGTTCATATAGCAACAATCGTCCTGCTCTCTGACCACCATCAGGCCGGTGATCGTCGCATCAGAGGTCCGTCAGGACCGACACGTTTGTAGAATCCACCGAAACAGGATCAGACTTAGACGGGCGAGAATGGAGAAACGGTTTAGCCCGGGTTGGCCTTTCTTGATGCTTTGCGAAAGGACCGTGTACGATAGCGGTTACATAGGGAAGCCAATCTTTTGAAGGGCTCGAAAAAGAGCAATTCCTCCGGAGCGAGTAAACCGTTATCGGTCATAATACCGGATGATCGGCTGCGTCCCTATGCAGCCGGTGCGGCCTGCCCAGCAAAACGACAGGAGTTGAGTTGTGAGCCACCGTTTTTCTGTGACTACCGATGCCCGGATTTGGGAACAAGAAGTGATCCTGCCGACATATCCTGTATGTCCGCCTGACCGGAACCCCATGTTCCTCGACAAGCGCGTCTATCAGGGCAGCAGTGGAAAGGTTTACCCGAATCCTATCACCGACCGCGTTTCCACCCGCAAAGAGGACAAGAAATACCGGGCAGTTTTCCTTGAAAACGATTTCGTGCGGTTGATGGTCCTGCCGGAGATCGGCGGGCGTATTCACATGGCCCAGGACAAAACCAACGGTTACGACTTCATCTATCGCCAAAACGTCATTAAGCCCGCGCTGGTCGGGCTCCTGGGCCCGTGGATCTCAGGCGGCATCGAGTTCAACTGGCCGCAGCATCATCGCCCCTCGACTTTCATGCCGGTGCAATACAAAATCGAGCGCGCCGCCGACGGCAGCTGTACCGTTTGGCTTAGCGAGCACGATCCGATGAGCCGCATGAAGGGAATGGTTGGCATCTGCCTGTATCCACGGAAGGCACTCGTCGAGGCGAAAGTTCGGCTCTACAATCGCACGCCTTTTGTCCAGACTTTCCTGTGGTGGGCCAACGTGGGCGTGCATGTTCACGACCAGTACCACGCGTTCTTCCCGCCTGACGTCACTTTCGTCGCCGACCACGCCAAGCGCGCCGTCTCCTCGTTCCCGATCGCGCGCAACTTCTACTACGGGGTCGACTACACGCGGGGTGTCGACCTGCGCTGGTACAAGAACATCCCGGTCCCTACCTCGTACATGGTGACGAGGTCAAAGTACGACTTCTTCGGCGGCTACGACCACAGCAAGAAAGCTGGCCTGGTCCATGTCGCTGATCATCACATTGCGCCCGGCAAGAAGCTGTGGACGTGGGGCAACGCCGAGTTCGGCTACGCCTGGGACCGCAACCTCACCGACTCTGATGGCCCGTATATCGAGTTGATGGCCGGCGTCTTCACCGACAATCAACCGGACTTCTCCTTCCTGCAGCCCTTTGAGACCAAGTCGTTCAGCCAGTTCTGGTACCCCATCCAGGAAATCGGCATCGCGAAGAATGCCAATCGGCTTGCGGCAGTCAGTCTCGAAACGGAAGGCACGGAGGTGAAGATAGGCGTCTGCGTCACGGAGCCAGTGTCGGGCTGGCGGATCCTGTTGACGGTGGCAGAAGAGCCCTTGTTCGATCGTTTCCTGGATCTTGGCCCCGGACGCCCGTTCGTTCACCGGCTCAAAATCGCGACGAAGCGCGAAACGGATCTTCTCCTGCGCGTACTCGACGCTGGCGGTCGTGAAGTCATTCGCTACCAACCCGAGGCGCGGCGCGATGCCGAGATCGGAAAGCCGGCTACGGAACCGCCCCCACCGGCGGAAATCGCCAGCGCGGATCAGCTTTACCTTACCGGGTTGCACCTCCACCAGTACCGCCACGCGACCCGTTCCCCCGAACTCTATTGGAAGGAAGCGTTGCGCCGCGATCCGCTCGACGCGCTCTCGAACAACGCCCTGGGCGCCACACTTCTCCGTCGCGG
>DAOTAI010000100.1:0-13003 GCA_035593865.1 Acidobacteriota bacterium | reverse complement strand
GTGATGTACGAACTGCCTTCGGCCAAGAAAGTCAGGGAATTCGTCGTCACTCGAGAGATGGTCGAGAACAAGGAAGTCGTCTTCAAGCTCCTCGAGAAGGCCGGCTGAGCTCGATTTCCGATCGGTTTTACATCCCTGTCTTCTGATTTAGGCGCCGGGTGCGTGAACGTTTGCCGCCTGCCCGCGAACTCGCGCGTGTGATCTTTTGAAACCCGGAGGCTTTTCCTGAATCTTTATTAGCGAAGGTTGACAGGTTCAGAAGTCCGGCATAGAAGTTGCATGGAGCGGAATCGGACTCCGAATTTGTGGAACGTGGATACCCAAAGAGGCGTGTCAAATAAATGAACGATTTCGAAGAAAAGAACAGACAAGTATTCCCAATGGTTCCGATCCGGGATGTGGTTGTATTCCCGTACATGATGGTTCCATTCGTGATTGGGCGACCTTCCTCAGTCCTGGCTCTCGAAAAAGCCTTGCAAAGTGATAAGCGAATCTACTTGGCGACCCAGAAAGATGCGTCCCAGGACAATCCGAGCCCTAAGGACATTTACGGAGTCGGAACGGTCGCCACCATTGTGCAGAGTCTTAAATTGCCGGACGGAAACATCAAAGTTCTGGTTGAGGGACTGCACAGGGCACGGACTGTCAGGGTCAAAGAAGAAAACGGATGCCTGCATGCCGAGGTAGAGCTCGAGCCGACTGTCAAAGTCTCTCAAGCAAAAATGAGTCTCTTGACCAAGCGGCTTAATACTCTTTTCGAGCAGTTTGCCAAGCTCAACCCGAATATCAACTACGAAACCATCGTACAGGCCGCTCGCAGCACTGATACCGATCGCCTGGCCGATACTATTGCCTCGAACCTCCCCATCGCAGTTGAAGACAAGCAGTCGCTTCTGGAAATCAACGATCCCGGTGAGAGGATGGAGAAGATCTGCGAATTCATCGAGATCGAGATCGAGAAGATCAAGATGGACAAGTCCATTCAAGGACGGGTCCGAAGGCAGATGGAGAAGGCGCAGCGCGAGTACTATCTGAACGAGAAGATCAAGGCAATTCAGAAGGAGCTTGGTCGCGGCGAGAAGGATGAGATCGAAGAACTGAAGAAGAAGGTCGAAGAGGCGCACATGCCGGCCGATGCCCGGGAAAAGGCGATGAATGAGATTCGTCGCCTTGAACAGATGCCGCCTATGAGCGCCGAGACCACGGTTTCACGCACTTATCTCGACTGGCTTATTGCCATGCCTTGGGAAAAGCGCAGTCGTGAAATCAAGGATATTGTGCGGGCAGAGCGGATCCTGAACGAAGACCATTACGGGTTGGAAAAGGTCAAGGAGCGCATCCTGGAGTTTCTGGCAGTGCGGCAGATGGCTCGACGACAGAAGTCATCCGGTTCAATTCTTTGCTTCGTCGGTCCTCCTGGAGTCGGAAAGACTTCACTCGGACGGTCGATTGCCAGGGCGACGGGTCGCAAGTTTGTTCGCCTCTCACTTGGCGGAGTGCGCGATGAGGCGGAGATCCGTGGCCATCGTCGGACCTATATCGGGGCACTGCCGGGGCAGATTGTCCAGATGATGAAAAAGGCGGGAACAAAAAATCCTGTTTTCCTGCTCGACGAAGTTGATAAGATGAGCATGGATTTTCGGGGCGACCCGTCAGCTGCCTTGATGGAAGTACTGGATCCCGAACACAACACCAGCTTTGTCGACCATTATCTGGACACCGAATTCGACTTGTCCCAGGTGTTGTTTATCTGTACGGCAAATGTTCTCCATACTATTCCGCGTCCTCTCCAGGACCGGATGGAGATCATCCAGATTTCCGGATACACCGAGGAAGAAAAGCTGAACATCGCTAAACGGCATCTTATCCCCAAGCAACTTGAGCAGAAGGGCCTCAAAAAGGCGCAGGTCAAGTTTGAGGATGAAGCGATTCTTGAAGTGATACGTAGTTATACTCGTGAGTCCGGTGTCCGGAATCTCGAAAGAGAGATTGCAAACATCTGCCGCAAGGTGGTTCGGAGGCTTGTGGCGGAGAAGAAGCGCGCTAAAGAGCCGATTGTGATCGACGTCAACTACGTTAAGGAAGCGCTTGGCCCGGTGAAGTTCAGAACGCAACTGGCGGCCGAGGCCAACGAAATTGGATTGGCCACTGGTTTGGCTTGGACTGAAGTCGGCGGTGAAGTGCTTCTGACCGAAGCGACCACGATGGATGGCAAGGGGGACATCCTGTTGACCGGTAAACTGGGCGAAGTGATGCAGGAATCCGCCAAAGCAGCGCTTTCCTTTGTACGTTCCCGAAGCGATGATTTCGGGCTGTTGAAAGACTTTCACAAGTCGATCGACATGCATGTTCATGTTCCTGAAGGGGCGATTCCCAAGGATGGCCCCTCTGCCGGTATTACCTTGGCCACGACAATCGTGTCAGCGCTCACACGGATCCCGGTTCGTCGGGACGTGGCAATGACCGGCGAGATAACTCTTCGCGGCAAAGTACTGCCGATAGGCGGAGTCAAAGAAAAAGTGCTCGCGGCTCACCGTGCGGGCATTAAGAACGTGATTCTGCCGAAGGAAAACGAGAAGGATTTGATCGATATTCCTGAGGCCGTACTTGAAGATATCAATATAGTTCTTGTGGAGACGATGGATCAGGTCCTGGATATTGCGCTGGAGCGGCCTCTGAAGAACGATGACGGTGAGTTTGTAAATAAGAGGCCTCCTCGCATTGTGGGCGGTGATCGCCCGGGAGTCCACTGAGAAACAGGCGACCGGCGACTGACGGTCGGATAGATATCGATCGTCAGTCGTCTTCGTCAGCCGCTCTTGCAAGCCGATCAGCGGCACGCCTCAGCGCTAACCTTCCGGCCTGAAACACGTTGTCAATCGGTTGCCGTTTCCTTTTAGTTCGATCGAGCTTTAAACCAATCGTCAGTTCAATATCAATAATCAACCTAACAATTATCTATTCGTGAGAGGAATTTAGTGTATGGCTGAAGCAAGCACCCCTCCCATCAAGGAAAATGGGGAGCCGCTCAACATCCAGGAGCTCAAAGAGCTGAACATTCAGGCGCTAAACCAGATCGCCAAGGAATTAGACATTCCCGGTGCGACCGGGATGCGCAAACAGGAACTCATTTTCCAAATCCTAAAGGCGCAGACCGAGAGGAGCGGACTGATTTTTTCCGAAGGCGTTCTGGAAACGCTGCCCGATGGGTTCGGCTTTCTGAGGGCACCGGAGTACAACTATCTGCCGGGACCCGACGATATTTACGTTTCCCCGTCTCAGATCCGTAAATTCGATCTGCACACCGGTGATACCGTCTCCGGACAGGTTCGACCCCCCAAGGATGGGGAACGGTATTTCGCCCTCATCAAGGTGGAGGCGATTAACTTCGAGCATCCGGACGTGGCGCGTGAGCGGACGTTCTTTGAGAACCTCACTCCCATTTATCCGGATGAGCGTATTACCCTGGAAACCACGCAGGATGGGCTGACCGGTCGGGTCATGGACCTGCTGACCCCCATCGGGAAAGGTCAGAGAGGGCTTATTGTCTCGCCGCCTCGAGCCGGTAAGACCATGATTCTGCAAAGCATCGCAAATTCCATCACGGCCAACCATCCAGAAATCGTTCTCATCGTTCTTCTGATTGATGAACGTCCCGAAGAAGTCACCGACATGCAGAGAACCGTCCACGGCGAGGTGATCAGCTCCACCTTTGACGAGCCGGCCGCTCGCCACGTACAGGTTGCTGAAATGGTTCTCGAAAAAGCGAAACGGCTGGTGGAACACAAGAAAGATGTCGTAATCCTGCTTGACTCCATCACCCGACTGGCACGTGCCTACAACACCGTGGTGCCACCGTCCGGGAAGGTTCTTTCGGGTGGTGTTGATTCAAACGCGCTGCAGCGGCCGAAGAGATTTTTCGGTGCGGCTCGGAACATCGAGGAGGGCGGAAGTCTCACCATTATCGCTACTGCCTTGATCGATACCGGCAGCCGTATGGACGATGTCATCTTCGAGGAATTCAAGGGAACCGGCAACATGGAGCTCGTTCTCGATCGTCGACTCGTCGACAAGCGCGTCTTCCCCTCCATTGACATCAACCGGTCCGGAACTCGTAAGGAAGAGCTCTTGCTTCCGAAAGACGAGCTGAATCGCATCTGGGTCCTGCGCAAAGTACTGAACCCGCTTTCGGTCACGGAATCGATGGAACTGCTCCTCGAGAAGTTGAGCAAAACCAAGACCAACGCAGATTTCCTGCGATCGATGTCGGGCGGCTAGACGCTCAGCGTTTTTCCTCCGCGTAATTCGCGCTATCCGTTCTATCCGCGGGGATACACACCCGCGGATAGAACGGATAGCGCGGATTACGCGGATAACAGGGAGCGGCATGCAATAAAAACCGCTTGACACACGAGATGAAAACTTCCTATCCTAAAAAGCGGGAAGTAAACGATATGAAGATCAACAGTTCCTACTGGCGCAACTAGTACATAGTGAGCGCCGGGGACTGTCGACCCTCATAAGGCTTTAGGAAGAGATCAATAGCAAAGAGCCGTGGGGTATTAGGCCCCACGGCTTTTTTTTTGCCCAAAAACAGGAATATGGTTTATCGCAAGACTGTTCTCGCTGATCTGCTGACGCCCGTTTCGGCATATCTCCGGGTAGCTGCCGAGGCCGATCGGGCCTTTTTGCTCGAATCGGTCGAAGGCGGCGAGAGGATTGGGCGTTACTCATTCATTGGAGTGAATCCCTACCGCCGCTTTGACGGCGATTTTGCCGGCTTCCGTGAAAGTTTTCCGCCCGTGGAGCCGGCTGATCCCGATCTTCCGCCCTTTAGCGGTGGCGCCGTTGGCATCTTCTGCTATGACATGGTGCGGGAGTTCGAACGGCTGCCCGGCAGACAAAAGAGCGCCCTTCCTTCCGTGATGGTTGATTACTACTCAAGCGTGCTGGCTTTCGATCACCTGCTCCACAGGATTGTGATCATGTCTCGTGAAAGCATGGCCGAAGTCGAGGATCTGGAGAAGCGGTTGCTACGAGGTCCTGCGGGAGTGGCTCTTCCTTCTCCCGAAAATGGTTCAGGGACCGCAGTTCTGGAGCCGGAGGGGAATGGAGTTCATTTCAGGGAGGCCGTTGGGCGCGCGAAAGAGTACATCCGTGCCGGTGAGATCTTCCAGGTTGTCCTCTCTCAACGGTTTTCCTGTCCGTTTTCCGGTGATCCCTTCAGCGTTTATCGGGCCTTGCGCTATTTAAACCCTTCTCCCTACCTGTTCTTCCTCAAACGCGACGATGTATGCGTGGCCGGTTCCTCGCCGGAAATGCTCTTGCGCGTCCAGGGTCGGGAACTGGAATACAGGCCGATTGCCGGGACCCGACCCAGGGGGGCGAGTGAGGAAGAAGAGAAGGCACTGGAACAGGAGTTGTTGAACGACGAGAAAGAGAAGGCCGAGCACGTGATGTTGGTCGATCTCGGTCGCAACGACCTGGGACGCGTCGCCGAGTTTGGGACGGTTTCAGTCGAACAATTCATGTTTCTCGAGAAGTACTCGCACGTCATGCACCTGGTGAGTTCGCTTGGCGCGCGACTCCGGCCGGGCCTGGATCGCTTTGATGCCTTGGCCGCGTGCTTTCCGGCCGGGACCGTCAGCGGCGCTCCAAAAGTCCGCGCCATGGAGATTATCGATGAACTCGAACCGTGCCCCCGGGGGATCTATGCAGGGGCCATCGGATACCTGGATTTCTCCGGTAACCTGGATACCTGCATCGCCATTCGCACTGTCGTAATGCACCGCGGGCGGGCGGTTTTCCAAGCGGGAGCCGGCATTGTGGCCGACTCAATTCCAGAGTTGGAAGACCAGGAATGTCGAAACAAGGCGAGAGTGCTCTCGAAGGCACTTGAGCTGTCCAGTCAGTTCGCATCGTCTCAGTAAGAGGATTGACGAAACTATGAACGTACTGCTCATCGACAACTACGATAGCTTCACATACAACCTGGCCCAGTATCTATGGGAACTGGGCTGCCAGGTCGAGGTTAAACGTAACGATCAGCTTTCTCTTGCCGAGATTGGCAGGTCTCAACCCGACCGGATTGTAATATCGCCTGGACCAGGGACTCCTGAGCAGGCGGGCATTTCCGTCGACGCGATTCGGTCCTTCACCGGCGTGATTCCAATTCTTGGGGTGTGCCTCGGTCATCAGGCGATCGGAGCCGCTTTCGGTGGAGATGTCGTTCGGGCACCCGAGTTGAAACACGGCAAGACATCCATGATTTTTCATCAGGGAGCGTCTCTGTTCAGCGGGCTCCCCTCGCCGTTCCAGGCGACGCGTTACCATTCCCTGATCGTCAGCCGCGAGCGGTTTCCCGAATGCCTTGATGTCACCGCCTGGACCGATGACGGGCTGATCATGGGCATCAGGCACAAAACCCTTCCGGTTTTCGGCGTCCAGTTCCATCCGGAATCCGTGCTGACACCGCACGGCAAAATGATTTTGGAGAATTTCCTATGTTGCAGGAGTTAACAGCACAGGTCATGCAAGGTGTGGATCTGTCTCAGGCGCAAGCGGAAGCGGCGCTTGAAATGATGCTCCAGGAAGAAACCCCCGACGTGGCGATTGCCTCGTTCCTGAGTGCGCTTGCGATGAAAGGGGAGAGTCCGGATGAAATTGCCGGGTTTGCTCGGGTGATGCGAAATCACGTAATCGCCATCCGAAGCAAATATCCGAATACCATCGATACAGCGGGGACGGGAGGAGGTCTGGACACTTTCAATATCTCCACTACGGCTGCATTCGTGATTGCCGGTGCCGGTTTCCCGGTCGCCAAACACGGCAATCGAGCGATCACATCTCGATGCGGCAGCGCGGATGTTCTCTCAGCTTTGGGCGTGAATGTCATGAATTCTCCTGACGTGGCTGAAGCCTGTTTGAACGAAATCGGTCTGACTTTCATGTTCGCGCCTCTTTTCCACCCTTCCATGAAGCGTGTGGCGCTGATTCGACGCCAGATCGGCCATCGGACGGTCTTCAACCTGCTAGGGCCCCTGACCAACCCCGCTTCTGCACCCTTCCAGGTGGTCGGCGTCTATTCCCCTGCACTGACCGAGAAATTGGCTGTGGCGCTGGGACAGCTGGAATGCCGGCGAGCCTGGGTGGTTCACAGTCACGACGGCCTTGACGAGCTGTCTACGGGTGCGCCGGCTCGCATCTCGGAAATCGGTCCGGACGGGACAAAGACCTTCGACTTTGACCCGCGGGAGTACGGCCTGAGCCCGGCCGATTGGTCGACTTTGAGGGGCGGGACCCCTGAAGAGAACGCGGCTGTGACTGCCGGAATTCTACGCGGAGATGTGAACGGCGCCGCTCGCGACGTCGTGGTATTGAACGCGGCTGCCGCCATTCACCTTGCCTCCGATCTGGATTTTGGTGAGGCGATTGAAAAGGCGCGTGAATCGATCGATAGCGGGGCCGCACTCGAAAAGATGGAGTTGTTAAAGGAGGCGTATGAGAGGGCGTGAGGGCTCCTGAAGGTTGCCTACGCCCCTTCCGGTCAGAAGTCAAACCTTCAAACATAGTGTGAAAGAAGCCATATGCCGAGATTCACTGATGCTCTCAGCAAATCGGGCACGAACATCATCGCCGAGATAAAGTACTGCAGCCCCAGCCATGGACCGTTTTACTTTAAGCAACCGCCTGCTGAGATCGCGAAGATCTATCGCGACAATGGGGCGGTTGCGATATCCGTTCTTACCGAGGAGCCGCGTTTCGGCGGGAAACTTGAGTACCTGCGCCAGGTTGCCGAAATCGATGACTGTCCCCCTTTACTCCGCAAAGACTTTATCCGTGATCGGGAACAGATCAGCCAAGCGAAGGACAACGGGGCCGCTGCTTACTTGCTGATTGTCCGTGATTTAACGCCCGCACGGCTCGAGGATCTGATGCTCTACGGGCAGGATATGGGCCTGGAACCGCTGGTCGAGATTCACGATCCCTTTGAACTGGAAACAGCAATGCGTTGCGGTGCGCGTCTGATAGGAGTGAACAACCGCGACCTGCGCACATTTGAAGTAAAGCTGGACACCTCGTTTCGGATCGCGCGACTGCTGGAGAAGGAAACGGGCTATATCCTGGTAGCAGAATCGGGTATCAAGGAAAGATCGGTGATCCTGGAGTTGCAGGACGCCGGGTACCACGCCTTTCTTATCGGTTCAGTGTTCATGGATTCGGACGATCCCGGCAAGAAGCTGCGAGAATTACGAGGTGAGCCGTGATAGTCAAGATCTGTGGGATCACCTCGGTCGAAGACGCCCTTTTAGCCCTCGAACTCGAGGCGAACGCGCTGGGTTTCAACTTCTGGCCTTCCAGTCCTCGTTACGTATCGCCTGAGAGTGCGCAGAGAATCATCTCGGAAGTCCAGAAGCATTTCGATCCGTCGAGCTTCCTTACCGTCGGGATTCTCGTGGGTACTCAAGGGTGGGAGCAAGCCCCGACGGAAGTGCTCCAGTTTCACGGTGTGAGGGACGCGGCTGGTCTACCGGAGACCGGTCGTCGCACCTGGGTGGCTGTCACACCGCAGTTGGCTGACCGCTTTCCCTCCAGCGAAATCCTGATCGATTCCTCCTGGGGACAGGGGAAGGTTGCCGATTGGGAAGAGGTGGCGCGCGTGAACCGACCGTTTATCCTCTCAGGTGGACTAGGGCCGGAGAATGTCTATGCGTCGATCGAGCACCTCCGACCCGTTGGGGTCGATGTCTGCTCGGGTGTCGAAAAGAGTCCAGGACGTAAGGACCCTGAAAAATTAAAGCGATTCTTAGGAGAAGTGAAGCGTGCAATCCATGGAACAACGCGGATATCCCGCCAATGAAGGACAGAATGCCGGGTACTTCGGAGACTACGGCGGACGGTTTGTGCCTGAGACCCTGATGTCTCCTCTTGAGGAGCTTACCCAGGCCTATTTCGAGGCCCGGCAGGACGCGGCTTACCAAGCGGAGCTGGAGGAATTATTGCGGGTCTACGTGGGTCGGCCGACCCCGCTTTATCTGGCGCGGCGCCTTTCGGAAGCGCTTGGGCTCACCATCTATCTTAAACGCGAAGACCTCTGCCACACCGGGGCTCACAAGATCAATAACGTACTCGGCCAGGCCTTGCTGGCGAAGCGCATGGGGAAAACCCGGATCATAGCCGAGACGGGGGCGGGGCAGCACGGTGTGGCTACTGCGGCGGCAGCTGCCCTGCTCGGACTTAAATGTGAGATTTACATGGGCACCGACGACATGCAGCGCCAGGCACTCAATGTCTTCCGCATGGAACTGATGGGAGCCCGTGTCATCCCCGTTTCGTCCGGCAGCCGCACACTCAAAGACGCGATCAATGAAGCGATGCGCGATTGGGTGACCAACGTCCGGAATACCCATTATCTGCTCGGGTCTGTCCTGGGACCCCACCCCTACCCGACAATGGTCCGTGACTTTCAGTCGGTGATAGGAAAGGAAGCACGAGAGCAGATCCTCGAGCAGGAGGGCAGGCTGCCCGACTGCCTGGTGGCATGCGTGGGCGGGGGCAGTAACGCCATGGGCTTGTTCTATCGATTCTTAAAGGACGCCGGGGTGAGAATGGTCGGTGTAGAGGCGGGAGGCCGCAGTCGAGAGTTGGGTGAGCATGCGGCCCGATTTGATGGCGGTTCTCCCGGGGTGTTGCATGGAACCTTCAGTTACGTGCTCCAGGACGCTAGAGGTCAGGTCGCCGCAACGCATAGCGTCTCGGCCGGCTTGGATTATCCCTCGGTCGGGCCCGAACACGCTTACCTGCACGATGCCGGAAGGGTTGAATATGTGACCGCTTCCGATGATGAGGCCTTGGATGCTTTCCACCAGTTGAGCAGGCTCGAAGGTATCATCCCTGCCCTGGAGTCGGCTCATGCCCTTGCTTACTGTTTTCGAGTCGCGCGGGACCGGAAGGGGCCTGCGCAGCTATTCATTGTGAGCCTGTCAGGCCGCGGAGACAAAGATGTCGAGATTATCCGAAATCTTCAAAAGAAATAGTCGGTGTTTTATCCCGTTTATTACGGCGGGTTATCCAGATATCGAAACCACGGTTGATATCGTGCTTGGCCTGGCAGCCGAGGGAGCCCACATTGTGGAGTTGGGAATACCTTTTTCGGACCCTATTGCGGATGGCCCCGTCATCCAGAAATCGTCATTTGAGGCTCTGCGTCATGGCTATTCCATAGACGACTACCTGGATCTGGTTCGAGCCGTGCGGCGCCGCTCGGAGGTCGGCTTGATCTTTATGAGTTATATGAATCCGTTGTTTCGTTATGGCCTGGAGCAGCTCGATTCAGAGGGACGAGCGGCAGGACTGGACGGCGTGCTAATCTCCGATTTGACGCCGGAGGCTTATGAACGACTGGGGATGCGGCTCGACCTCGATACCATTTTCCTCGCCGCTCCGACCTCTTCCGAAGAACGTCTCCAGAAGATCTGCGCGTCGAGCCGCGGATTCGTGTACCTGGTCGCCAGAACCGGTGTAACCGGCCGTCGTACCAACATCGATGATGGTGTTTCCGCGGCGGTGAAGCGCCTGCGCCGATACACCGACCTTCCGATTGGCGTTGGATTCGGGATCAGCTCGTTTGCAGATGTTCAGCGAGTATGGCAGTACGCCGAAGGGGCCATCGTCGGTTCGGCAATTGTTCGGTTTATGCAGGAGCATGAAAAGGCGCCCGATCTGGCGCGCAAAGTCGCCGAGTACGCCCGTTCATTCCTTCATTGTTAATAAGTTGATGAATCGTTAGTATGATTTGCTGATTGAATCCTTTGCGTCGCAAATCACAGTAATAAATAAATTCGATTTCAATCGTCATTCTCGGGAGTTGACTCATGGTTATTGTCATGAACGTCGGCGCGTCCGAAAAGCAAGTTGACAACGTGACGCGCAAACTGGAAGCCCAGGGATTTGCCGTACACCGATCGACTGGGGTTCAGCACACCATACTCGGAGCCGTCGGGGCGCAGGTGGTCGATACTCGTGACTACGAAGTGCTGGACGGGGTCAAGGAGGTCATCCGGATTACCCAGCCCTATAAGCTCGCCTCCCGCCACTTCAAGCCGGAGGGGACGGTCATCCGAATCGGGGAAGTGGAGATAGGCGGCCGTGAAGTAGTTGTCATGGCCGGTCCCTGCACGATCGAGAATTTTGAGCAGAGTGACCGGATTGCGGCCAGCGTGAAACGTGCGGGTGCAAAAATCATTCGGGGGGGTGCGTTCAAACCTCGCACTTCTCCCTACTCTTTCCAAGGCCATGGGGTGGAGGGCCTTAAACAGCTGCGTGCAGCCGCAGACAAGCACGGCCTGCTGGTCGTCTCGGAGGTCATGGAGCCCTGTCAGCTTGGTCCCGCCGAGCCTTACATCGATATCATCCAGGTTGGTGCAAGGAATATGCAGAATTTCGGGCTTCTGCGCGATCTGGGGCAACTGCGTAAGCCCGTCCTGTTAAAGCGCGGGATGGCGGCGACGATTTCCGATCTTTTGCTGTCGGCCGAATACATCATGTCGGAGGGGAACCAGCAGGTTATCTTGTGTGAACGAGGGATTCGAACCTTTGAGACACATACCAGGAATACGCTTGATATTTCTGCCATACCCGTGGTTCATAACCTGAGCCACCTGCCGATCATCGTCGATCCGAGCCATGCCGTCGGTATTCGGGACAAAGTTCCGCCGGTTTCCCGAGCTGCGATTGCCGCCGGCGCGGATGGGTTGATCATCGAAGTGCATCACGACCCCGACAATGCGATTTGCGACGGCGCGCAGTCATTGTACTTGGAGCAGTTTGCGCAACTGATGGATGAGTTGCGGCTGATCGCGCAAGCCATCGGACGTACAATGCAGGCGGCCGCCTGACTCGGCTGCAGAATAGTGGATAATGGCAGACCATGTTAACCGGGCAGGCGGGCGGGAGGCTGCTGGGCGTAATCGTCCTAATCTACATTCTGTGTTTCGGGATTTTTCAGTCCCCTAAGATCTTTGATTATTACAGGGTCTCGGATGATACGCGCCAGCAGATCTATCCGCTTTACCTTGCCCGCGACGGTCAGCTTTTCCAAGATGATCTCCTGACGCGATATTTCCGATCCCACACTCCTCCTTTTTACTACTATGCGCATTATCCTCTGGCCTGGCTGATCGATCCCGTAATCCTTTCGAAAATCATGCAATTCCTGCTCTTAGGGGTCGTTCTGCGGTTTCTTTACCTGATCGGCAAACTCGTATACGGCCCCTTGCTGGGCTGGACGCTGGTTTTTCTGACAGTTCATTCTCCGGCGCTTGTCGGGCTCACGGACGGGGGCCTGCCCAGGGGATGGGCAGCGCCGGGTACAGTGGTGTTCGTCTGGGCGGTTCTGGCTGATCGTCAAAGGATCGCGCTTGCCGCCGTTCTTGTTTCAGGCCTTTTCTACCCGCCGATTTTTCTAGTCTTGGGGCCTTCCTATGCTGTCTGGACCTTGGTTCGTGGCAAGGCGAGCAGGTGGGATGTGGTGGGACTTGTCTTGATCATTCTCGGTTTCTGGCCGATGGTTTTCCGGGATCCCGAGATCGGGCGTGTGGTGACTCTTGCCGAGGCAGAGTTGATGCCTGAATGGCAGGTCGGAAGTCGATTTCCTTTCCTGCCTATGCCCTCATTGTTGTCTCTTTTTTCACGCAATTTCGTGACTTCGTACCTGCCCTCGCCGGGACACGCTTTCTGGACCTGGCTGCTGGTGGCCTTGGGTATCTCTGCCCTGCTTTGGGCTCGGCCGCCTTTGGGGGCGCCGCGGCGTTTGGCCGCCGCCCTGGGCTTGCCGTTAGGCTTTTCGGTTGTGATGTTCGAAGTCTCCCGGCTGATGGCTTTTCGCCTGCATATCCCGGACCGGAACCTGAAATATACCGTGCCCTGCCTGGGAATGGTGCTCATTACGATCGCAGTGTTCGAAATAGTTACCCGAATCTCGTGCAAATGGCGTCCGTTTCGG